>NZ_JBJJBV010000420.1:0-4071 GCF_045446735.1 Nocardiopsis protaetiae | reverse complement strand
GGCGCCGGTCGGCGGACACCGCTCAACAAACACCGCTCAGCGGACGCCGGTCAGGCGAAGCCGAACACCGGCGGGAACACCAGCACGACCACCGCGGTCCACGCCGCGAAGACCGGCAGGTAGGCCGTCTGCCAGCGCTCGACCTGCGCGAACGGGCGCTTGCCCCGCACGAAGCCCGCGAGCAGCCACGCCGACCACACCAGGTGCACCAGCAGCACCAGGTTCAGGCCCAGCGCCGCCGTCTTGTTGGCGGTGAACCCGAACTCGGCGATCCGGGTCAGCATCGCCGTCAGCGCCACCGCGTTCACCGCGAGCGCCGCCCCGACCAGCGCCAGCTGGAGCCAGTCGAACACCCCGGGCGGGGCCAGCGGGTCGCGGGCCGAGATCGAGTACAGCAGCAGGAACAGGACCAGCACCAGGATCGCGTCCATCAGGATGAGCAGCTCGCGGTCCACGGTGGTCAGCGGGCCGTTGACCAGCAGCACCACCAGGTCGGCCACCAGCATCAGGAGCGCCAGCGGGGTGAAGACCCGGGTCAGCACCGGCGCGATGTTCTCCACCACGCTCTTCTTGGCCTCCACCAGCCACGCGGCCACCAGCAGCACCCCGGGCAGGCCGAACGGCAGCAGCCAGTCCTCGAAGAACGGCTCGAAGTCGACGCCCACCAGGGAGAGCACGGCGGCGGTCAGGCCCAGCAGGACCATGGACCCCAGCTGGATCAGCACCAGGTACATCACGAACTCGCCGGTGAACCGCACGTAGTCCATGCGCCGCTCGTGGGAGCGCCAGCGCCCGCCCGCGTGCGGGACGCCCGCCAGCAGCCACAGCAGGATCGGCGCGTGCGAGAGGGCGAGCACGGCGGTCATCCCGGGCTGGGGGAACGCACCCCCGGTGGTCGCGAACGGGTACAGGTTGACCGCCAGCAGCGGCACCAGCGCGAGGGCGGCCGTCACCGCGCACACCCGCCAGGAGACGCGCCGCTTCCACGCGAACCACCCGGCCAGGAACGGCAGGACCACGAAGGCCAGGTTGCGGATCAGCGCGGTCTCGTCGTCAACCAGGGTGAACAGCAGCTTGACCGCCACGCCCGCAGCCAGCGCGAACCCGATCATCACCCCGAGCTCGCGCCAGCGCCGCGCCCCGCCCGCCTCGTCCCCGGCCTCGGGGACCAGGACCAGCTGCTTCCAGAGCCGGTGGGAGTGCTCGCGGGCGAACTCCCGCGAGACCGCGTCCAGGTTGCCCATGCGCTTGACCGCGACGAGGAAGGCCTCCTCGCCGTCCAGGCCACCCGCCTCCAGGTCGGCGATCTGCTCGCGCAGGTGGTCCTCCATCTCCTCCACGTCCGAGGCGACGATGGCCTGGCGGCGGCGGACGAAACCGCGCCACTGGTCGATCTGCTCCTCCAGGCCGCTCGTGCCGCCCGTACCGCCGATACCGCCCGTCATGCGATCCCTCCCGCCGGGGCGGCGCCGCCCGGGAACGGCGGGGGGTGCGCGGCGGCCTCCCACACCTGCTTGAGCGTGTCGGCGACCACGCTCCACTGGGCGCGCCGCTCGGCCAGCGCCTCCAGCCCGGCGGGGGTGATGGCGTAGTGCTTGCGGCGCCGGCCCGCCTCGGACGTGCCCCAGGACGCCCGGACGTGGCCGTTGCGCTCCAGGCGGTGGAGCAGGGGGTAGAGCATCCCGTCGGTCCACTGCATCCGTCCGCCGGACAGCTCGTTGACGCGTTTGACGATGGCGTAGCCGTAGGACTCGCCCTCGGCCAGGATGCCCAGGACGAGCGGCGTGGCCGAGGCCGCGACGAGGTCCTTGTCGATGTGCATGCGCATTCCTCATACCTAGGTCTGCTAGGGATAGTAACCCTAGCAGTTCTAGGCATAGGTGTTCTAGGTGTCCGGTGTGCAGGGGCTCCCGGCGTCACGATTCGCTTACGCGGTAGGGCAAACCACGACAAACAACCGCTTACCGCCCGGGCTTGACCGCTAGGTTAAGCACCAGGGTTCCGCCGGTCGTGTGCGGCCGGTGGGACCGCAGAGGCGGCCGGAGACCATCCCCCCGGGTCCGGCCGTCTCGCTCACACGGCGACGCCGCCCGTCCCCAGCGGGGGCACGGGCGGCGTCGCGTTCTCATGTCCGGTCACGGCCGGGCGACGGCCGTTCGGCGGCGGGTCAGCAGCCGGGCAGGCGCTCGAACAGGTAGGTCTCCACCCGGTCCAGGGACACCCGCTCCTGGGACATGGTGTCGCGCTCGCGCACGGTCACCGCGTTGTCCTCCAGGGTGTCGAAGTCGACCGTGACGCAGAACGGGGTGCCGATCTCGTCCTGGCGGCGGTAGCGGCGGCCGATCGCGCCCGCGTCGTCGAACTCCACGTTCCAGCGGCGGCGCAGCAGCGTGGCCAGGTCGCGGGCCTTGGGCGACAGGTCGGTGTTGCGCGACAGCGGCAGCACCGCGGCCTTGACCGGGGCCAGGCGCGGGTCCAGGCGCATGACGGCGCGCTTCTCCAGCTTGCCCTTGGCGTTGGGCGCCTCGTCGACGTTGTAGGCGTCGAGCATGAACGTCAGCACCGCGCGGTCGACACCGGCCGCCGGCTCGATGACGAACGGGGTGTAGCGCTCGTTGTTCTCCTGGTCGAAGTACGACAGGTCGGTGCCGGAGGCCTCGGAGTGCGTCTTGAGGTCGTAGTCGGTGCGGTTGGCGATGCCCTCCAGCTCGCCCCACTCGCTGCCGATGAAGTTGAACCGGTACTCGATGTCGACGGTCCGCTTGGAGTAGTGGGAGAGCTTCTCCTGCGGGTGCTCGTACAGGCGCAGGTTGTCCTTGGCGATGCCCAGGTCGACGTACCACTGGAGGCGGGTGTCGATCCAGTACTGGTGCCACTCCTCGTCCGAGCCCGGCTTGCAGAAGAACTCCATCTCCATCTGCTCGAACTCGCGGGTCCGGAAAATGAAGTTGCCGGGGGTGATCTCGTTGCGGAACGACTTGCCGATCTGGCCGATGCCGAAGGGGACCTTGCGGCGGGCGCTCTGCTCGACGTT
This sequence comes from Nocardiopsis protaetiae, assembly GCF_045446735.1. Classification (NCBI taxonomy): domain Bacteria; kingdom Bacillati; phylum Actinomycetota; class Actinomycetes; order Streptosporangiales; family Nocardiopsidaceae; genus Nocardiopsis; species Nocardiopsis protaetiae. The sequence continues at coordinate 1,037 of NZ_JBJJBV010000420.1, read as the reverse complement.
CTTGTAGTTGATGAAGATGCCCTGGGCGGTCTCCGGGCGCAGGTAGGCCAGGCCCTTCTCGTCCTGGACCGGGCCCAGGTAGGTGCGCAGCAGGCCGTTGAACATGCGCGGCTCGGTGAAGGAGTTCTTGGCGCCGCAGTTGGGGCAGGCGATCGCGGCGAGGCCGTCCTCGGGGGCGTGGCCGTGCTTCTCCTCGTAGGCCTCGACGAGGTGGTCGGCGCGGAAGCGCTTGTGGCAGGACTGGCACTCGGTGAGCGGGTCGACAAACTCGCGCACGTGGCCGGAGGCCTCCCAGACCTCACGGGCGAGGATGACGCTGGAGTCCAGGCCGACGATGTCGTCGCGCTCCTGGACCATCGTGCGCCACCACTGGCGCTTGACGTTGTTCTTCAGCTCCACACCCAGCGGGCCGTAGTCCCAGGCGGCGCGCAGGCCACCGTAGATCTCGCTGGAGGGGTACACCAGACCCCGTCGCTTGGCGAGGTTGACCAGTGCGTCCATTGCCTCTGACTTTGCGGCCATGGGGTGACTCTCCATCCGGCTGGCGGTCGGTGGATCGCAGTGCGCGATACATCGGTGTCGTTGGGAAACGGGTCGCCCACCGGTACCGGGAGTGGCCACGGTGAGTGCCCGTCCATCCAGGCTAGAGCACCGACAGGGGCCGCGCGCACGCGTTGACCGCTCAGAAAGCGGGAGGATTCAGGCCTTCCGCGTCGATGATCTCGAACGCCGTCGGCTCGTCGATCGCCCGCGACAGCAACGGCACGGCGTGGATCTTGACGTCGAAGTCCGAGAGCGCCCGCCGGTAGAAGCCCGCCCCGTCCCACTCGGTGACCACGGTCCACAGCGCGGGGGCGTCGGCGGCCCGCCCCAGCCGGTACCCCCGGTACCCGGGGCGGCGGGAGAGTACCTCGACCGCCTTGGCGGCATCGGCGCGGAAGGCCTCGACATCGGCCTCGGACACGGAGTAGCGGGTGATGACGATCACGCCCCCATTCTGGCGCACGGCGCGAGCGGTGGCGGCCCCGGGGCGGCGG
>NZ_JBJJBV010000042.1:0-33679 GCF_045446735.1 Nocardiopsis protaetiae | reverse complement strand
GCCCGGTCGGAGAGGCGGGCCAGGGCGTCGACGGGGTCGCCGCTGCGGCCGGTGCCCTGGTCCAGGGCCACGCGCAGGGTCCGCCGTGCCATCCGCTCCTCCTCCCGTCGGATCCCGGTGCCGGTGCCGGTACCGGTCTTGTGTGGGCCGCATCACCGCTGGTGGGGCGGCCGCGAAGCCGGGTCCACTCTAGGCGGCGGCCCCCGTCCGAAGTGTGCGTCGGACATCGGATGTTTTGCGCATTTTCTACGGTTTGATGCTTTTCTTTGCGCGTGTGTGCACATATGACCCGAACCCGTGCGTCGGGCCGCCCATCGGTGCGCCCACCCCTGGAACACGGCGGAGGGGGCCGGGAATCCCGACCCCCTCCGTGGGCTCCGTCTCCGTGGGCTCCGTCTCAGGTCAGGAGCGGACCTCGACGGTGTCCTCGGTCTCCAGAGCGGAACGCTTCATGCTGTAGCCGAAGTAGATCGCCAGGCCGACGACCAGCCACACGATGAACGCGACCCACACGCTCACGCCCATGCTGGCCATCATGTAGGCGCAGGCCAGCACGCCCAGGATCGGGGTGACCGGCGCGCCCGGCACCCGGAAGGCGCGGGGCAGGTCGGGGCGGCTGCGGCGCAGCACCAGCACCGCCACGTTCACCAGCGCGAACGCGAACAGGGTGCCGATGGCGGTGGCGTCGGCGAGCGGGCCCAGCGGGATGAACGCGGCCAGGACCGCGATCAGCACCGAGGTGATGATCGTGTTCAGGCGCGGGGTGCCCTTGGCGTCGACCTTGGAGAACGCCTTGGGGATCAGGCCGTCGCGCGACATCACGAAGAGGATGCGGGTCTGGCTGTACAGGACCACCAGGACGACGCTGGCCAGGGCCAGGACGGCGCCGGCGGCGAAGATGACGGCCCAGATCGGGGTGCCGGTGACGTTGGTGAGGATGCCGGCCAGCGAGGTCTCGCCGTCGATGAAGTCGGTCCAGTTCAGGGCGCCGACCGCGGCGAAGGCCACCAGGCAGTAGATGGCGGTCACCAGGATCATCGAGAACATGATCGCGCGCGGCAGGTCGCGCTGCGGGTTCTTGGCCTCCTCGCTGGCGGTGGAGACCGAGTCGAACCCGATGTAGGAGAAGAACAGGGTGGCGCCGGCGGCGCTGACGCCCGCCATGCCCATGGGCATGAAGGGGGCGAAGTTGCCGTCCTCGATGGCGGTGATGGCGATGGCCACGAACATCACCAGGATGGCGATCTTGATGGCGACCATGACGGCGTTGACGCGGCTGCTCTCGCGCACCCCGGCGAGCAGGGCGAACATCGACAGCAGGACGACGATGGCGGCCGGGAGGTTGATCAGCCCGCCCTCCATCGGCCCGGCCAGGACCGCGGACGGCAGGGAGAGACCGGTGGTCAGGTGCAGCAGCTCGTTGATGTACTGCCCCCAGCCCACGCCGACGGCGGCCACGGAGACGCCGTAGGTGAGCATCAGACACCAGCCGCAGATCCACGCCATGAACTCGCCGATGGTGGCGTAGCTGTAGGAGTAGGCCGAGCCGGAGGCCGGGATCATGCCCGCCATCTCGGCGTAGGCCAGGGCGGAGAACAGGGCGGTGATGCCCGCGAGCACGAACGAGATCATGACGGCCGGTCCGGCGACGGGCACGGCCTCGCCCAGGACCACGAAGATGCCGGTGCCCAGGGTCGCGCCGATGCCGATCATGGACAGCTGCCAGAAGCCCATGTGCCGCTGTAGGCCCGCGCCCGCGGCGCCCTCGGTCTCGGCGACGAGCTTCTCCACCGGCTTGCGCCGGGTGAGGCGCTCCCGAAGCGCGGGCGCACCGCCCGGGCGCGCGGGTACCCCGGGGGTACTCGCGGGGGTCTTCTGGTCGACCACGTGTCACTCCTTGTTTCATACGCGGACACACCGCCCCCCGGGCGCGGGCACGCTTCAGTGCCCCGGATGGGGTGCGGTGTGGGGGGACGGGCGTTCCCTTCGTCCCGTTAACAGCGGGAAAACGCCCTCAGCAACGGTAACCGCGTTACCTGGGTAACATGACCCACATTCGTTGCGTCTATCCGGAATTCGCGCGCGAAGCATGCGTTCCAGCGCAAGAAAACGCACATCAACGTGATCGATGCCACATTGGATCACACTGTGTGATGGCACACGGGTGACCTGCACGTATACAGGAAACAACCCTGTCTGAACGGTCCCACCGAACCTGTAACGCACTCGCCCCCGGCACCCTTCCCCGGACTTTCCGGGCGCTCCCGCCCGACGCCCCGCCCCGGCACCGTGCTCCGACACCGTGCCCCCGGCAACACGAACGGCCGCGCCCCCGGTCGGGGACGCGGCCGCTGAAAGCGCGGAAGGCGGGTGTCAGCCGGCGACGGCGACGGTGGGCTCGCCCGGCTCCACCCCGGCCTCGCCCATCTCCTCGGCGATGCGCATGGCCTCCTCGATGAGGGTCTCCACGATCTTGGACTCGGGCACGGTCTTGATGACCTCGCCCTTGACGAAGATCTGCCCCTTGCCGTTGCCCGAGGCCACACCCAGGTCGGCCTCGCGGGCCTCGCCCGGGCCGTTGACGACGCAGCCCATGACGGCCACGCGCAGCGGCACCTCCAGGCCCTCCAGACCCGCGGTGACCTCCTCGGCCAGGGTGTACACGTCCACCTGGGCGCGCCCGCAGCTGGGGCAGGACACGATCTCCAGGCCGCGCTCGCGCAGGCCCAGGGACTCCAGGATCTGCGCGCCGACCTTGACCTCCTCGGCCGGGGGCGCCGACAGCGAGACGCGGATGGTGTCGCCGATGCCCTCGGAGAGCAGGGCGCCGAAGGCGACCGCGGACTTGATGGTGCCCTGGAAGGCGGGACCGGCCTCGGTCACCCCCAGGTGCAGCGGGTAGTCGCACGCCGAGGCGAGCTGGCGGTAGGCGTTGACCATCACGACCGGGTCGTTGTGCTTGACCGAGATCTTGATGTCGCGGAAGCCGTGCTCCTCGAACAGGGAGCACTCCCACAGGGCCGATTCCACCAGCGCCTCGGGGGTGGCCTTGCCGTACTTGGCCAGCAGGCGCTTGTCCAGGGAGCCGGCGTTGACGCCGATGCGGATCGGGGTGCCCGCCTCGCTCGCGGCCTTGGCGATCTCGGCGACCTTGTCGTCGAACTTCTTGATGTTGCCCGGGTTGACGCGCACCGCCGCGCAGCCGGCGTCGATGGCCTGGAACACGTACTTGGGCTGGAAGTGGATGTCGGCGATCACCGGGATCTGCGACTTCCTGGCGATGATCGGCAGGGCGTCGGCGTCGTCGTTGGTGGGCACGGCCACCCGGACGATCTGGCAGCCCGAGGCGGTCAGCTCGGCGATCTGTTGCAGGGTCGCGTTGATGTCGGAGGTGCGGGTGGTGGTCATGGACTGCACGGACACCGGCGCGTCCCCGCCCACGGGGACGTTGCCGACCATGATCTGCCGGGTCTTGCGCCGGGTCGCCAGCGGGCGCGGCGGGGTGGCGGGAATGCCGAGATCGACGGTCGTCACGCTTGATTCACCTCGTCTGCCGCCGGAGGGAGGGGCGGCACTTGGAATTTCGTCCGGTTCACAGAGAAGGCGCCCGGCGCGCTGCGCGGAGCACACGACCGGGGAGACGCCTTGCGGGGCGGCCGTGCGGGACGTACCGCCGTTCCCGGATCGCGCACCCAGGTTACCCGCACCCCGGGGGGTGCCCCGCATCACATGGAACACCCGCACCGGGGCGGATCGGCGCAGACCGGACGGGGTCCGGGCGGCTCCGGGCGGCTCCGGCCGGGGCCGGGCGGCGTCGGCGTGACCGGACCGGCCGCGGCCCTGAGCCGAGGCCGGGGCCGCGGCCGGGGCCGGGGCCGGGCGCGGTCAGCCGAACAGCCGGACCGGGTTGAACAGGTCGGCGATCAACAGGACCACGCTGAACGCCAGGAAACAGGCCACCACGATGTAGGCGACCGGTGTCAGCATGGCCACGTCCACCGGCGCGGGCTCGGGCTTGCGGGTGAGCTTGGCCCAGCCGCGCTTGATCCACTCCCAGATCGCCCCCGCCATGTGCCCGCCGTCCAGCGGCAGGATCGGCAGCATGTTGAAGGCGAACAGGAAGAGGTTCACGCCCGCCAGGATCTGGAGCATGATCGAAACGGTGTCCGCGATGGGCAGCCCCTGGGCCATGATCTCGCCGCCGATGCGGGAGATGCCGACGATGCCCACCGGCGAGTCCGCGGTGCGCTCCTCGCCCAGGAACGCGGCGGCGAACACTCCGGGAATCTTCGATGGCAGCGCGATGAGCGCCTCGCCGACGCCGATCATCATGGCGCCCATCTCCCCGGCCGATTCGGCGAGGGTGAGCGGGGCGCGCTCGGTGGCGAACATGATGCCCAGGAACCCGACCGTCTCCATCTTGTAGACGGGGAAGCCCTGGTCGTCGGTGATCGGGTCGCCGTCGTCGTCGGTCTCGTAGATGAAGCCGCCGTCGGCGTCGCGGGCCGGGAGCTCGTTCTCGATGATCCTGACGGTGACCGGGATCCGCTCGCCGTCGCGCTCGACCACGATCTCGGTGGGCCCCAGCGAGGAGCGGATGAGCTGGTTGGCGTCGTTCCACCCCGGGGTCGGCTGTCCGTCGACCTCGACGATGACGTCGCCCGCGCGCAGCCCCGCCTCCAGGGCCGGGGTGGGCGGCAGGCCCTCGCAGGAGTCGACCTCCTTCTCGATCTCGGCGGAGACCACGCACTCGTTGACCACGCCGATCTGGGTGGTCTGCTGGGGGACGCCGATGCCCATGAAGAGCACGCCGAGCAGGATGGCCGCCAGGATGACGTTCATGCCGGGCCCGGCGAACATGACGATGAGGCGCTTCCAGGGGGCGCGCTGGTAGAACTGCCGGTCCTGGTCCTGCGGCCCGAGCTCCACGTAGGAGGCCTCGCGGGCGTCCTCGGCCATGGCGCGCCAGCGGGAGAGCCTGCGGCCGCTGTCGTCGACGGGTCCGCGCGCCGGCGGCATCATCCCGACCATGCGGACGTAGCCGCCCAGGGGGACGGCCTTGATCCCGTACTCGGTCTCACCGCGGCGGAACGACCAGAGGGTCTTGCCGAACCCGACCATGTACTCGGTGCACTTGATGCCGAACATCTTGGCGGTGCTCAGGTGGCCGAGCTCGTGCCAGGCGATCGAGAACAGCAGGCCCAGCACGAACACGACGATCCCGACCACGGTCAGCAGCAGGACCATGCATCTCTCCCTACACCGGTGTCAGGCCCGGCGTGCGACCAGTTCGCGCGCTCGGGTACGGGCCCATCCGTCAGCGGCGTACACGTCGTCGAGGGTGAGGCCCCCTGGTCGTTGGGACGCTTCACCGGTGCGCTCCGTTCGCTGATGCTCAGAGACTACCCGTGCGACGGTGTCCAGGATCGCCGGGAACGCGAGGTTTCCGGCGAGGAAGGCGTCGACGGCCTCCTCGTTGGCGGCGTTGTACACGGCCGGGGCGGTGCCGCCCGCCTCGCCGACCTCGCAGGCCAGCCGGACGGCGGGGAAGGCCTCGTGGTCCAGCGGCTCGAAGGTCCAGGTCTGGGCCCGGGTCCAGTCCATGCCGGGGGCGGCGTCGGGGACGCGGTCGGGGGCGCTCAGGCCGTAGGCGATGGGGATCATCATGCTGGGCGGGCTGGCCTTGGCGATGGTGGACCCGTCCACGTACTCGACCATCGAGTGGACGATCGACTGCGGGTGCACGACGACGTCGATGCGGTCGAAGGGGATGTCGAACAGCAGGCTGGCCTCGATGACCTCCAGGCCCTTGTTGACCAGGGTCGCGGAGTTGACAGTGATGACCGGCCCCATGCTCCAGGTGGGGTGGTCGAGCGCGTCGGCGGGGGTGACGCGCTCCAGCTCCTCCCGGCGGCGGCCGCGGAAGGGGCCGCCGCTGGCGGTGACGACCAGGCGGCGCACCTCGTCGCGGCGGGCGGTGACGTGCCCCTGGGCGAGGCTGCGCAGTTCGCCCTCCGGGAGGTGGGGGAAGCACTGGGCGAGGGCGAAGTGCTCGGAGTCGACGGGGACGATCTGGCCGGGCCTGGCCAGCTCGCGGACCAGGGGCCCGCCGATGATGAGGGACTCCTTGTTGGCCAGCGCCAGGGTGGTCCCGGCGCGCAGCGCGGCGAGGGTGGACTCCAGGCCCAGGGCCCCGGTGATGCCGTTGAGGACGACGTCGCAGGGCTCGGCGGCGAGCTCGGCGACGCCCTCGGGCCCGGCGAGCACGGTGGCGCGGGAGCCGTGCCCGGCCAGGGCCCGGCGGAGCTCGTCGGCCTTGGCCGGGTCGGCGACCGCCACCCGTGGCACGTCGAACTCGGCGGCCTGCTTGGCGAGCAGGTCCACCCGGCCGCCCCCGGCGGCCAGTCCGGCGACGCGGAAGCGGTCGGGGTTGCGGTGGACGAGGTCCAGGGCCTGGGTGCCGATCGAGCCGGTGGAGCCGAGGAGGACTACGGTTCGCTGCTGTTCTTGTCGCACCCCCCCATTGTCGCGCAAGCCGGGCGCCGCCGCCGGGGGCTGTGGACAACTCGGAACCCGGCGCCGGGGCGGCCGCGGAGCGGACGCCGGGCCACCGCGGAGCGGACACCGGACGGGACCGGACCGGACGCCGCGCACCCGGGGGCCGAGGAACGGAAGGCACACCGGACGGCCCCGGGGCGGCCGCCGGCCCTGCCCCGCAAGGCAACGGGAACCGCGGGTTCACGGGGTCTTTACAAGCGGCGCCCGCTGACCTAACTTAACCGGTGAGTAAGTTACCTCACAGTTACTTGCGACCCCCGTCACTCCATCCCTTCCTTCCGTCCCGTCACCCTGCCCCCGCGACCCCCGGCCGGTCCGACCGCCGGCCCCTCCCCCGATGGCCCTCGGTGGCGCGACGACCCATCGGAAACCTCCCGTCCCCTGCTCCCCCGAGGTTCCCGACACATGCGTTCCCAGACCCCACGCCCCTCTCCCCCGCTGCGCCGGCCCGCCCCCGTCCGGCTGCTGTCGGGCCTGGTGGCGGCCATTCTGGCCGCCGTCCTGCTGACCCCCGCCCCGGCCGCCGCGGCGGTCGGCTCCCAGATCCGCTACGTGACCATCACCAGTCACGACGGCACCAAGCTCAAGGCCAAGGTCATCACCCCCACCGGCGTCGAGGGCCCGCACCCCCTGCTGGTCATGCCGTCCGCCTGGGCCACCCCGCACCTGCTGTACGTCGGCGCGGGCGCCCGGCTCGCCCAGGAGTCCGGCTACCAGGTCGTCACCTACTCCTCCCGCGGCTTCTGGGACTCCGGCGGCGGCATCGAGGTCGCCGGGCCGCAGGACCGGGGCGACGCGAGCGCCGTCATCGACTGGGCCCTGGAGAACACCGACGCCGACCCCGACCGCATCGGCATGGCCGGGATCTCCTACGGCGGCGGCATCAGCCTGCTCACCGCGGCCGAGGACGACCGGATCAGGGCGGTGGCCTCGCTCAGCGGCTGGGCCGACCTCCAGGAGTCGCTGTACCCCAACCACACGGTCGACGTGCAGTCCGCCGAGCTGCTGCTGGGCGCGGCCGCGCTCACCGGCCGCAAGGGCGAGACGCTCCAGAACGTGGAGCGCGCCTACCGCCGCGGCGACATCCGGCCCGCGCTGGACATGGCGCCCGACCGGTCCGCCGCCACCAAGGTCGACCGGCTCAACGCCAACGGCACCGCCGTGATGATGGCCCACGGCTGGAACGACGGCATGTTCCCGGTCGGGCACATCACCGACTTCTACGGCGAGCTGACCGGCCCCAAGCGGCTCATGGTCGCCCCCGGCGACCACGCCACCCAGGAGATCTTCGGCGCGGCCGGGCTGCCCGACGAGGTCTGGGCGGGGGTCGGCGACTGGTTCGACCACCACCTCAAGGGCGAGGACAACGGCGTCGGGACCGCCGACCCGGTCATGGTCAAGCCCAACAACGGGCGCGGGGCCTGGACCTCGCACCCGGACTGGGAGTCGGTGACCGGCGGCGAGCAGACCTTCTACCTGGGCAAGCCCAGCACGGACTGGGCCCGCTGGCAGAACAGCGGCGCGATGGGCGCCGACCCCGCCACCGGGTGGAGCTACGGGGTGCGCACCGGGATCGGCACGACGGCGGAGAGCGGGACCGTGATGCTGAGCGGCGCCCTCCAGCAGTTCTTCGACGTGCCCACCGGCGTTCTGCTGCCCACCGTGGACCGGTACCGGGCCGGGGTGTGGTCGAGCGCGGCCTACCCGAACGGCGCGCGGGTGGCGGGCACGCCGGAGGCGACGTTCACGTTCACGCCCACGGCCAAGAAGCAGTCGGTGTTCGTGTACCTGTACGCGATCGACTCCCACGGCCGGGGCGCGCTGCTGTCGCACGCCCCCTACACGCTGCGCGACGCGGTCCCGGGGCAGCCGGTGACCGTGACGACCGAGCTGTCGCCGGTGGTGTGGGACGTGCCCGCCGGGCACCGGCTGTCGGTCGTGGTGGACACCCGCGACCTGCGGTACGGCAGTGAGAGCACGATCGGGAACCGGGTGACGGTGACCTCGCCCGAGGCCGAGCCCACCCGGATCACCATCCCCTTCGCCTGACCCCGGACCGCTCCGGCGGGGTTTGTGGCACCGCCGCGAACCCCGCCGGACGCGGGACCGGAAACCGGATTGTCCGGACCGGCGGTGCCCCGCACCGCTCCCGCGGCACGGCGCGACCGCCCCGGCCGCCTCCGATACGGCCCCCGTACCGGAGGCGGCCGTTCGCGTTTTCCCGAAAGGCCACGGACACAAACCCAAAGTAGTCATGCGATTACTTCATGTGTGCAAAAATGCGGTCCATGACCTCGTCCACCGCGCACAAACTCCTGGCCGCCCTCGCCGCGGCGGCCCTCGCCGTCGGCGGCCTCGTCTACGCCGACCGGATGCCCGAACCCGCACAGGCCGGCACCGTCCCCGAACGCCTCCACGAGGCGCACGCCGCCCTCGACGAGGCCGACGGGGTGGTACGGCAGAGCGCGGCGGCCACCCCCGAACAGCACCGGGCCGTGCTGTCCTACTGGACCCCCGAGCGCATGGCCGCCGCCCGCCCCATCACCGAACTGCTCGCCCAGACCCTCCCCGACGCGCAGGGGGTCGTCCCCCGCCCCGCACCCGAGCACCAGGCCGCCCCGCGCGACGACAGCACCGGGGACAAGTGGACCGCGGGCGGCCGGGTCGTGCGCACCACCGGCAAGGTGTTCCTGACCATGGACGGGCGCGACTTCACGTGTTCGGCGTCGGTGGTGGACTCCCCCAACCGGAGCACCGTCGTCACCGCCGGGCACTGCGCCAAGGACGGGACCGGCTCCTGGGCGCGCAACTGGACGTTCGTGCCCGGGTTCAGCGACAGGTCCTCGCCCCACGGCCGCTACACCGCCCGCGACCTGCTGGTGTCGCCGGAGTGGTCCAGGCGGGCCGACGACAGCTACGACTTCGCGGTCGCGGTGGTGAACACCGAGGGCGGCCGGACCGTGCAGGACCGGGTGGGCGCGCAGCGGATCGCGTTCGACACGTGGACGGACGCGCAGGTGCGCGACGGGGTGCAGGTGTACTCGTTCGGGTACCCGGCGGCGTCCCCGTACAACGGCCGTGAGCTGCACTACTGTTCGGGCCGCACCCGCGCCGACACCGGCGGGACCACCGCCAACGGGATGCGCTGCGGGATGACGCAGGGCTCCAGCGGCGGGCCGTGGCTGACCGGGTTCGATCCCAAGACGGGGGTGGGCACGGTGTCCTCGGTGGTGAGCTTCAAGTACGCCAACGACCGGCGGACCCAGTTCGGTCCGCGGTTCGGCGCGGAGGCCCGCAAGCTGTACGACCACGCGGCCGGACTGTAGGCCGACCGAACGGAAAGAGCGCGGTGCCCCGTCCCTCGGAGCGCCGCGCTCTCCCCTTTCCCCCGGCGCAGGGCGCCGGGGAGGACTCACAGGCTGATGCCGGTGAGCACCAGGACCCGCTCGTAGGTCAGGTCGGTCATGGCCGCGCGCACGCCCTCGCGGCCCACGCCCGAGCCCTTGACCCCGCCGTACGGCATCTGGTCGGCGCGGAAGGTCGGCACGTCGCCGATGATCACACCGCCCACCTCCAGCTCCCGGTGGGCGCGGAACGCGGTCGGCAGGTCGCGGGTGAACACACCCGCCTGGAGGCCGAAGTCACTGTCGTTGACCGCGGCGAAGGCGGCGTCGGTGTCGGCGACCCGCTGAAGCACCAGCACCGGGCCGAACACCTCCTGGCGCATCACCCGGCTGTCGGCGGGGGCCTCGGCCAGCACCGTCGGCGCGACGGTCACACCGTCGCGGGTGCCGCCGGTGAGCAGCTCGGCACCGCCCGCCACGGCCTCCTCCACCCACTCCTGGACGCGGACCGCGGCGGCCTCGTTCACCAGCGGGCCCACGTCGGTGCCCTCGTCGGCGGGGTCGCCGGTGCCCAGCGCCTCCACCTTCTCGACCAGGCGCGCCACGAACCCGTCGTACACGGCGTCGGTGACGACGACCCGCTGCACGCCGATGCAGACCTGGCCGGCCTGGTTGTTGCCGAACAGGGCGACGCGCGAGGACGCCCAGTCCAGGTCGGCGTCGTCGAGCACCACGGCCGCGGCGTTGCCGCCCAGCTCCAGGGTGACGTGCTTGTGCGGGGCGCGCTTCTGGATCTCCCAGCCGAACGCGCCGCCGGTGAAGGAGATGACCGGGAGGCGGGCGTCGTCGATGAGGCGTCCGGCCAGGTCGTTGGGCATCGGCAGCACCGAGACCGTGCCGGCGGGCAGGTCGGTCTCGGCGATGATCTCGCCCAGCAGCAGCGCGGTCATCGGGGTGGCCGGGGCGGGCTTGAGGATGATGGGGGCGCCGACCGCGATCGCCGGGGCGATCTTGTGGGCGACCAGGTTCAGCGGGAAGTTGAACGGCGAGATGCCGAGCACCGGGCCGTGCGGGACCCGGCGGACCAGGGCCATCCGGCCGGTGCCGCCGGCGTCGGTGTCCAGGCGCTGGAGCTCCCCGCTGTCGCGGCGCGCCTCCTCGGCGGCCCAGCGGAACACGGACACGGCGCGGGCGGCCTCGACCCGGGCCCACTTGATGGGCTTGCCGCTCTCCGCGGTGATCGTCTGCGCGATCTCCTCGGCGCGTTCGCCGATGCGGCGCGAGATGTGGTCGAGGGCGGCGGCCTTGGCGTGCGCGGGCAGCGCGGCGGCCTGGGCCGCCGCGGTGTGCGCGGCGGTGACGGCCTGTTCGACCTGGTCGGCGGTGGGCACGGAGACCCGGCCCGCGACCTGGCCGGTGTAGGGGTTGACGACGGTGAGTTCGCTGTCGCCGGTCGCGGCGGTGCCGGCCAGCCAGAACGGGTGCGTGGACATGGAAGGGACGCTAGTGCCCGGGCACCGTTCACGCCTTGTCCAGACTTGCCAGGACGACACGGCGGATTGGCCGCAATGGAGCATGTCGGTCCCGTCTTCTAGGGTCGTCCCGTACGGCTCACCGCACACCCCATCGCACGCACGCGTGCTCTGACGAAAGGCCCGCCCGTGGGCGTCTCCCTCTACTACAGCGCCAAGCGCGGCACCCCGTTGACCGCGGAGGAGCGCGCGACCGTCGAACGCCTGGTGGACGAGGGCGAGCGGGCCCTGCGGGAGGAGGCCCTGGAGCTGTTCCCGACCTGGCACGAGACCGGGGAGGTGCCCCTGGGGTACCGGTCGCCGGCGGAGGTCTTCGAGGGGCTGTGGCTCTATGAGGAGGAACACCTCTCCGACGGGCAGGTGCTGGCCGGATCCAGCAAGATGCCGCCGCCGGTCTGCGGGGTCGAGCCCCTCCTCGCCCAGCTGCGCCACTACCTGGACGCCCTCACCCGGATGCGGCGCGCCCTGCCCGACGCCCACTGGCACGTTCACGCCGACGACGCCGAGATTCCCTGGGGCGAGGACGGGTACACCCTGGGCGACGGGACCCGGTGAAGACCACCTTCGGTCGCCCGACTGGCGCCGGAGTGTTCTTTCGTACACAGTGGTGGTGAGGGCTCTACCGGCGCGTTCGGGTCGGGTCCTCGGGTCCGCCGCCGACGACGGAAGCCCGGGAGTGCCCATTGCCGCTTGTCTACCGCACGCTCATCGCGGTCCCGGAGGACCACGGGGACCCCATCGCCACCGCGTCGGTCGTGTTGTCCCGGTGGCTGAGCAAACGGGGGAACTCCGGAGCGCGCGTGGACTTCACCGCCTCGGGGCGCTATGAGCTGAGCAACCGCTCCCGGGCGCTGGTGGTGCGGCACGACAACCCCGAGGAGGGCCTGTCCTTCCTGCGGCTGACCACCGAGTCCGACAAACCCGACGGGGTGTGGCGGACGGTCGTCACCGTCGTCGTGGACCCGGAGCTGTCGCCGTGGCGGTACCTGTGGCTCGACATGACCGTGGACACCGCGGGAGCCTCCGAGCAGCCCCGGCTCGACATCATGCCGCCCGAGGCCGCGCGGATGCTGCTGGACGCCCTGCCCGCCCACGACGGCGGCCACCGGGTGCCCCCGGCACCGGTGATCGTGCGCGGCCGCGACGACACCCTGATGGACGCGCTGGTGTCCGCGATCCGCGACCCGGAGCGAAGACTCGCGGTGCTGGCGACCGGCGCCCCCGGCGACGTCACCGTCGCGGACTGGCGCACCGCCATGGCCGCCGCCCTGTCCCGATGTACCGGCATGGGCTCGGTGTACGTGCTGGACTCCGCGGCCCAGGAACGGATCGTGCACCTGCTCCCCGCCGGGATGGACATCCCCTCGGGCGGGGTGCGGACGTTCTTACCCGGCGTCGAGGGCGACCCCTCCCGGCACCCCCGGATGAGCCCGACCACCCTGGACACCGCCCGCGACGGCGAGCGCATCCGCAACTGGGTGGGGGCGGCGCTGTCGCGGCGGGTGCGGGAGAACGCCCTGGAGATCACACTGCCCGACCCCCTCCCCGCGGTGGACGCCCTGCTGGACGAGGAGACCGAGGACCTGCGCCGCGCCCCCACCCCCGAGACCGGGGTGGCCCCCGGGGTGGCCGGGGCGCACCCGGCGGGTGACCCGGGGCAGGCCGCGGAGCTGGCCGCCGCCCAGGAGCTCAAGGCCCTGGAGCTCCAGGTGCAGCGCCTCAAGGAGGAGGTCACCCGGCAGAGCGAGCGGATCGCGGAGCTGTCCGAGGAGCGCCGCCAGCTGCTCGCCGAGACCGCCGACCTGGCCGAGGAGCTGGACGGGGAGCGCGGGCGGCTGCGCGGCGCCCGCTACGAGATCCGGTGGCTGCGCGAACAGGCCCGCGAGGCCGGGCTGTTCCGGCTGGCCGCCGCCCCCGCCCCGCGCGACCCGGCCCGGCGGCCTCCGCACAGCGTGTCCGAGCTGCTGGAGCGGATCACCGACGACACCGCGCTGCCGCACCTGTACTTCACCATCGAGGACCAGACGGTGTACGAGCTGTCCGACAGCCGCAAGGAGTCGCTGTGGGTGACCCGGGCCTGGGAGGCCCTGCTCGCCCTCAACGACTACGCCCGCTACCAGTTCGACAACCCCGACCGGGGGCTGGGGTTCCACTCCTACCTCAAGGAGAACCCCGACGGGTACCGGGTGATCCCCGTCAAGCGGTTGGCGTCGCAGGAGTCCGACCACGTCCGCAACCGGGGCAAGCTCAACGAGAAGCGGTTCTTCCGGGTGCCGGAGGACGTCCACCCCGCCGGGCGGGTGCCGATGTACGCGCACATCAAGCTCGACATCGAGTACGGGATCTGCCCGCGGCTGTACTTCTTCCCCGACCTGGGGCCCGGGACCACCAACCGGGTGTACATCGGGTACCTGGGGCGCCACCTGCCGGTGCAGCAGTCCAACTGACGCCGCATACCCTGGGCCCGTGATGGGAACGAGCACCGGGGCCGTACGGGCCGTGGAGGTACTGGCGGAGGAGACGTGGCGCGGGCGCGCCCGCCGCCACGAGGAGCGGGTGGACGCGCTGACCGCCGACCACCTGCGGCGCCGCCGTGCGGGCGAGCGCCACCCGGTGGAGGACTTCCTGTTCACCTACTACAACCTCAAGCCCGCCCGACTGCGGCGCTGGGACCCCGGGGTGGGCGCGGTGCTCGCCGGGGAGGGCGCGCGGGAGCGGCTCAAGGAGCGGTTCGCGGTGGCCGTCCCGGAGGGTGTGGGGCTGGACGCGGCGGCGTTCCTGGCGGCCCGGCCGGTGGTCGGGTTCGTGGAGGGGCTGCTGTCGGCGGTCGCCTCCCGGCCCGCCCACCTGGGGTGTTTCGGGCTGCACGAATGGGCGATGGTGTACCGCACCCGGGAGGTGCGGCACGGGCAGGTGCCGCTGAGGCTGGGGGCCGAGGGGACCGACCGGGTGGTGGAGTCGCACCGGATCCGGTGCTCGCACTTCGACGCGTTCCGGTTCTTCACCGAACCGGCGCGGCCGCTCAACACGCTCCAGCCCACACGCGAGGCGCAGGCCGAGCTGGACCAGCCGGGCTGTTTGCACGCCAACATGGACCTGTACAAGTGGGCGTACAAGCTGTCCCCGGCGGTGCCGTCGGAGCTGGTGGTGGACTGCTTCGAGCTGTCCCGCCAGATCCGGGAGCTGGACATGCGGGCCTCCCCGTACGACCTGGCGGAGTGGGGGTACACGCCGGTGCGGATCGAGACGGCCGAGGGCAAGGCCGAGTACATGGACCACCAGGAGGGGTTCGCCGAGCGCGGCGCGGTGCTGCGCGGGCGGCTGCTGGACGTGTGCCGCGCCCTGCGCGCGGCCGCCGCCTGAACAAGAGGCCGCCCTGGAACGACGGCGCGGACGGCGATCCGAGTGTGGGGCCGTGTCCGGCGGCGGGCGCGCTCTCCCCGCCCGCCGCCGGACACGGGGTCATCCCGCGGAACCGTGCACGATGCGCTCGGCGCGCTCCTCGCTCGGCAGGATCTCCCCCGACAGGATCCTCTCCGCGTGGTGGCAGGCCACCCGGTGCTCGCCGCCGTTGAGCGGCCGCAGCTCCGGGCGGTCGGTGTCGCACAGCTCCTCCTGCCGCCAGGGGCAGCGGGTGTGGAACCGGCAGCCCGCGGGCGGGTTCGCGGGCGAGGGCAGGTCGCCCGCCAGGAGGATGCGTTCGCGGGTGTCCTCGACCGTGGGGTCGGGGACGGGCACCGCCGACATCAGCGACCGGGTGTAGGGGTGCAGCGGCGTCTCGTAGAGGGCGTCGCTGGGCGCCTCCTCCACCAGGGACCCCAGGTACATCACGCCCACCGTGTCGCTGACGTGGCGGACCACCGCCAGGTCGTGGGCGATGACGAGGTAGGTCAGGCCAAGCTCCTCCTGGAGTTCCTCCAGCAGGTTGAGGACCTGCGCCTGGATGGACACGTCCAGCGCCGACACGGGTTCGTCGCAGATGATGAGGTCGGGCTCCAGCACGAGGGCGCGGGCGATGCCGATGCGCTGGCGCTGGCCGCCGGAGAACTCGTGCGGGTAGCGGTCCAGCGCCTTGGCGGACAGGCCGACCCGTTCCAGGGCGTCGACGACCCGGCGCCGCCGGTCCTCGCGGGTGGCGGCCCGGCGCTCCTTGGCGGACATCGACGCGGCCTCCTCGTCGGAGGGGCCGCCGATGCCGTGGGTCTCCAGCCCCTCCATGAGGATGGAGCCGATGTTCTGCCGGGGGTTGAGGCTGCCCAGCGGGTCCTGGAACACCATCTGGAGGTTGCGGCGCTCCCTGCGCATCTCCTCGCCGCCCAGGGTGGCCAGGTCGCGGCCGTCGTGGACGACGGAGCCGGAGGTGATGTCGACCAGGCGCAGCACCGCCCGGCCCAGGGTGGTCTTGCCGCAGCCGGACTCGCCCACCAGGCCGTAGGTGCTGCCGCGTTCGATGCTCAGGCTGACGCCGTCCACCGCGTACACGTGGCCGACGGTGCGGTCGAACACGACGCCCCGTCTGATCGGGAAGTGGACCTTGAGGTCCTCGATCCGCAACAGGCTCATGCCCTCTCCTCCTCGTCGCCCACCACGGACGGGCTCTCCAGAACGACCCGGTCCACCACGTCCGCGTGCCGGATGGGGTTGACGCAGCGGTGCGTGTGAGCGCCTTCGGCGCCGGTGGTGCCGTCGGTGCCCAGGCGGACCAGCTCCGGCGGCCCCTGGAGGCAGTCCAGGGTGTAGTGGTCGCAGCGGGGCGCGAACGCGCACCCGTCGGCCCAGGCGATGTTGTCGTTGACCGACCCGCGGATCGGGGTCAGCGGCTCACCGCGCGGGGCGTCGAGCCGGGGGATCGACCCGAGCAGGCCCACCGTGTAGGGGTGGGTGGGGTCCGCGAACAGGGGCGCGCGCGGGGCGGTCTCCACCGCGCGGCCCGCGTACAGGACGTTGATGTCGTCGCACAGGCCCGCCACCACGCCCAGGTCGTGGGTGATCATGAGCAGGGCGGTGCCCTCCTCGGTGACCAGGTCCTTGAGGAGTTCGAGGATCTGGGCCTGGATGGTGACGTCCAGCGCGGTGGTGGGCTCGTCGGCGATCATCACCCGGGGGCGGCAGGCCACCGCCATGGCGATGAGGGCGCGCTGGCGCATACCGCCGGAGAGCTGGTGCGGGTACTCCCTGAGGCGCCGCTTGGGGTCGGGGATGCCCACCCGGTACAGCAGGTCGGCGGCCTCCTTGTCGGCGGCCGAACCGCGCAGGCCCCGGTGCCGGGTGAGGATCTCGGTGACCTGGCGGCCGATGGGGACCACCGGGTTCAGGGAGCTGAGCGGGTCCTGGAAGATCATCGCCAGCTGGGAGCCGCGCAGGTCGCGCATGCGCCTGGGGGACAGCTTGAGCAGGTCCGCCTCGGTGTCGCCGGTGCGCAGGACGGCGGAGCCGCCGACCTTCACGCCCCGGGACGGGAGCAGGCCCATCAGGGCCAGGGAGGTGACGCTCTTGCCGCAGCCGGACTCCCCCACCAGGCCGGTGACCCGGCCCTCCTCCAGGGTGAACGAGACCCCGTCCACGGCCCGGACCTCGCCGGAGCCGCGGCCGTCGAACACGACGGACAGATCTTCGACCGCGAGCAGCGGTGTGCTGGAACCCATGCTTACTTCCTCAGCTTCGGGTCGAGGGCCTCGCGCATCGCCTCACCGAGCAGGGTGAAGCCCAGCGCGGTGATGATGATGCCCAGGGCCGGGTAGACGGCCAGCTGGGGAGCGCTGGAGAGGAACCGCTGCGCGTCGGCGAGCATCGTCCCCCACTCGGGGTAGGACGGGTCGGGGTTGCCCAGGCCCAGGTAGGACAGGGCCGCCGCGTCGATGATGGCGGTGGCCAGGGTGAGCGTGGACTGCACGATGACCGGGCCCAGGGAGTTGGGCAGGATGTGCGAGAGGGCGATCTTGTGCTTGCGTACGCCCAGGGCCCGGGCGGCGAGCACGTAGTCGCGGTTGCCCTGGGCGATCATCGCGCCGCGCAGCAGGCGGGCGAAGATCGGCACCTGGGCGATGCCGACCGCGAGCATGACCGTGGTGAGGCTGGCCCCGATCAGGGCCGCCACGGTGACCGCCAGCAGCAGGGTGGGCAGCGCCAGCATCATGTCGATGACGCGCATGATGGCGTTGTCCAGGGTCCTGCCCCAGCGCCCGCCCAGGGTGGCCGCGGCACCGGCGGTGCCGCCGAGCAGGGCGCCGACGCCGAACCCGACCAGGGTCGCCACGACGCCGACCAGGAGGGTCTGGCGGGCGCCGATGACCATGCGGGAGAACTGGTCGCGGCCCAGGTTGTCCAGGCCCAGCCAGTTCTCGGCGCGCGGGCCGACGAAGATGTTCTGGTTGGGGAAGACCTCCGAGCCCCAGGTCTGCGCGGTGGCCGAGTAGGGGGCGATGAGCGGGGAGAACAGGGCGATCAGGATGAACACGGCGACGATGACCGCGCCGGAGATCGCCATGGGGCTGCGGCGCAGGCGGCGGAACGCCGTGCGCCAGATGCCGGCGCCGCCGGAGCCGTCGTCGCGGGGGCCCATGAGCTCCGCGAGGCGGTCGATCCTGTCGGCCTTGCGGGTGAGGAGGGAGGTGCCGGTCTTGGTGCCGGCCTTGGCGGTCTCGGTGGGGTCGGTGGTGCCGGTGGGGTCGGTGGTCTCGGTGGTGTCGGCCTCGGTGGTGCCGGGGTCCGGGGTGTCCGCGTCGTCCGACGGGTTCTGCGCGTTCGGTGTCGTCGGCATCACTGGGCCCGCACTCTCGGGTCGAGGAGGCTGTAGGAGATGTCCACCAGCAGGTTGATCAGCACGTACATGGTGGCGATGAGCAGGATGAACCCGGTCAGGACCGGGTAGTCGCGGGTCTGGGTCGCCACGTACACGAACGAGCCCACCCCCGGGAACGCGAACACGCTCTCGGTGAGGACCGCGCCGGCGAACAGGCTTCCGGTGAGCAGGCCGATGGCGGTGACGACCGGCAGCATCGCGTTGCGCAGCACGTGGCGGCCGCGCACCGTTCGGCGGTACAGGCCCTTGGCGTTCGCGGTGCGCACGTAGTCCTCGTCCAGGACCTCCAGGACGCTGGCCCGGGTCATGCGGACGATCACCGCCAGCGGGATGGAGGCCAGCGCCAGCCCCGGCAGCGCCAGGTGCATCAGGGCGTCCCACACGACGTCGAGCTCGCCCGTGCGCAGGCCGTCCAGGACGACGAACCCGCTCAGGTCGGTGCGGCTCAGCCCCGGGGAGAGCCGGAACGCCGACGGGAACACGCCCAGGCGTTCGGCGAAGATCACCTTGAGGATGAAGGCCAGGAAGAACACCGGCGTGCAGATGCCGATGAGGGAGCCGCCGACGGCGGCGAAGTCCAGGATTCCGCCGCGGCGGCGGGCGGCCAGGTAGCCGAGCGGGATGCCGACGGTGACCGCCATGAGGATCGCGGTGACCGACAGTTCGAACGTGGCCGGGAAGCGGGTGAAGAACTCCTCCATGACCGGGCGTCCGGTCTGTAGGGAGGTCCCCAGGTCGCCTTGGAGGATGTTGCGCAGGAACCTCACGTACTGGACGGTGAGAGGTTCGTCCAGGCCGAGGGAACGACGCAGCTGGGCCCGCTGCTCAGCGGTCGCGTCGTCGGGGAGGAGGGCGTACTCCGGTCCGCCGGGTAGGCGTTGGAGCCAGATGAACAGCAGGATCGACAGACCGCCCAGGGTCGGGATCAGCTGCAGGGTACGCCTGACGATGAAACGCAGCACCTTCGCCGCCTTTCGCCAGTGGAGAGTGAGGCTTTCCCCGCCGGGGTGGGGCGGGGTCGACATGGACGGGGCCCGGCCGACCGGGGGACGGATCGGCCGGGCCCTCCCCTCCCGCGACGCGGCGCGGGAGACGGGTTTCCCAGGCCCCGGGTCACGGGGCCGAGCGGTCGGAGGCTAGTCCTCCTTCCAGGAGGCCTCCGCGAAGTTCTCCTGGGTGAGCGGGCTGACGTTCGGCGGGTTCACGTTCCCGGCGAACACGATGGACGGCGGGGAGCTGGAGATCGGCAGCCCCGGCAGGATGTCCATGATCTGCTCGTTCAGGCCCTGGTAGGCGGCGATGCGCTCCTCCGGGTCCGGGTTGCCGCTGGCCTCGGCCATGGCCTCGAACAGCTCAGGCTCGTCCATGCCCCAGGCGTCGTCCTTCACGGAGAACCAGGTGCCCAGGAAGTTGTAGGCGTCGTTGTAGTCACCGGTCCACCCCAGCAGGTACAGGGAGCAGTCGCCGCTGTTGGTCTTGGGGATGTACTCGGTCCACTCGTAGGACTTCGGCTCGACGGTGATGCCGACGCTTTCGAGGTCCTGGCTGATGACGTCGAAGATGTCACGCGGGGCCGGCATGTACGGGCGGGTGACCTCGGTCGGGTAGCAGAAGTCGAGGGTCAGGTCCTCCTGGTCCGCCTCGGACAGCAGCTCCTGGGCGAGCTCCGGGTCGTAGTCGTAGGTGGTGACGTTGTCCGACCAGCCGTCGAGGGTGTTCGGGTGGAACTGGGTGGCCACCTCGCCGCCGGCCGGGAGGATGGTGTCGACGATGCGCTGGCGGTCGACCGCGTGGGCCAGGGCCTGGCGGACCTTGATGTCGCCCAGCGCCTCGTTGGTCTCCTGCTGGAAGGCCAGGTAGAGGACGTTGAAGACGTCGCGGGTCGGGACCTGGAAACCGGCCTCGGTGAGGGGCTCGACGTCGGCCGGGGCGACCAGGTCGTAGCCGTGGATGTCACCGGCCTCCAGGGCCTGGCGGCGGGCCGTCTCGTCGGGGATGGCGCGCAGGATCATGGTCTCGAACCCGGCGGGCTCGCCCCAGTAGTCGTCGAAGCGCTGGAGGGTGACCTCCGCCTGGTCGCGGTTCCAGGCCTGGGCCGTGAAGGGGCCGGTGCCCGCGACGGCGCCCGGCTCGGTGGTGTAGTCGGGCAGGGTGTAGCTGCCCTCCTCACCGGTGATCTCGGCGTCGGCGATGTTCTCCAGGCTGGTGGGGCTCAGGATGCCGAACGCGGCGAGGCTGAAGCCGCCCGGGAAGATGGAGGAGTACTCCGTGATGGTGATGACGGCGGTGAGCTCGTCGGTGGCCTCACAGGAGACGTAGCGGGAGTCGGGCAGGCCCTCGTCCTCGTTCTCCGCGAAGCCGCCGAAGATGGCCTGCCAGTAGTAGGAGTTGTTGGAGCTCTGCCAGGGGCCGGAGAGGTTGTGCCAGCGGTCGAAGTTGGCGCAGACGACCTCGGCGGTCAGCTCGTCGCCGTCGTGGAAGACGACGCCTTCGCGGAGGTTGAACGTCCATTCGGTGCCGTCTTCGGACTGCTCCCAGGTCTCGGCGAGACCGCCGACGATGTCGCTGCCGCCGGATTCGTGTTCGAGGAGGGTTTCGTAGACCTGGCGGCTGTAGCGGAAGGTCTCGCCGTCGCTCGCGAGGAACGGGTCGAGGGATGTGATGTCGCCGGCGGATCCGAATACGAACGGTGCGGAGGATTCGGAATCGGGGTCCCGCTCACTCTCCGCGCACGCTGTCGCCAACAGCGCCACGGACGCCGCTGCGGCCAGGAGGGCCAGCGGTTTCCTGGAAGTCTTCGTGAACATGTCCACCTCTGTGGGGGGTGGGCGCCTATGCCCGGGGAGTCGATTGATGAGGACCCTAGACCGGGCCCGTACCAGCGGGGAAGGTAGACGTCCGGGTATTAATACAACCGTTTCAGATCTGTGGCGTGATCCATAGGTGTGTTTTGTTGACCGCCTTGTTCAGCGGGGGCCGAAAGTCCGATACCGGCGTTACCCGAGTGGCCGGAGTCGGTTACCGAGAGGCAGGGGGTAACACCGGCTTCATCTATTGTGCGTTCGGGGAAACAATGACGGAACGTGATATTGGGTCATCGGATGAATGACTGGTTTGTCTTTTTCGGGACTTGGGTCGGACGCCCGGGCAGGGGGCGTGCGGGCCTATCATCTTGCGGGTGACCACTCCCCTTGACGACGCGGCGCTGACCGCGTTCCTCGAAGGCCAGGACAGCGCCTGGCTGGCCGAACAGCTCATGCTCGTCGCGGACGACGACCCCATCACGCGGATCCGGCTGACCGCCGCCGCGGGCTCGGAGAGCGCCGTGGACGACGCCCGCGCGGTCCTCCTCGCCGCTGTCGTGCAGCACCTCCCGGCGGAGGAGCCCGATGACGACGACCCGCTGCACCGCGCCATCGACCTGCTCGACGACCTCGGCGACTACGGGTTCGAGGACGAGAGCGCCGACATCGCCGACGAGGCCCGCGAGGCCTACGTGGAACGCCACGGCGACGACGACAGCGACCACCTCGCCCGCCTGCACACCCTCGCCGAGGACGACGACTGAACCCACCGGGGGACCGGCCCGGCCGGTCCCCCGCATCCGACGCCACTGGTCAAGTTTGACTACCGGGCTCCCCGCTCCCACTGCTCAAACTTGACCACTCCCCGTTCCCCGGACCGAACACAGAACGGGGGGACCGGCCACGCCGGTCCCCCCGCCCCGGTCAACCTCTACTTCTTGCCGGAACCACCGCCGGCCGAGGAAGACTCGTCCGCCCCTGTGGCCTCAGCAGACGCAGCAGCATCAGCGCCCTCAGAAGCCACAGCGGCATCCGCCGCCTCGCCCTCCTCCACCGCCGCAGAGGCATCGGCGTCACCAGCAACCGCGGACGTCTCGCCGTCCCCGACAGCCCCAGACGCCGCAGGGGTATCAGCGGCCGTAGGAGCCTCGGCTCCCTCTTCCGCCGCAGGGGCATCCACCGTCTCGCCATCCCCGGCAGCCCCAGAGGCCGCAGGAGCATCGGCGCCATCAGTAACCGCAGGAGACTCGGACTCCTCAGCAGTCGCGGGAGCCTCGTCAGCCACGGACGTCGCAGGGGCATCAGCAGCCGCGGGAGCCTCGGCCTCATCTGTCACCGCAGAAGCATCAGCGTCACCAACGGCCTCGGACGTCTCGCCGTGCTCAACGGCCCCGGACTCCGCAAGCACATCGGTGGCTGCGGGGGCCTCGGTGCCACCAGCGACCTCAAGAACCTCGGGCTCCTCACCGCCCTCGGCAGGCTCAAATACCTCGGCGGCCGCAGGGGCCTTGGCCTCATCCGCCGCAGGGGCATCGGCGTCATCAGCAGCCGCAGGAGACTCGGGCGCTTCGCCATCCTCGGCGGGAACGACCGACTCCGCAGACTCGGGTGTGGCCTCGCTGGAGGTGGCGACGTCACCGGTGGCTTCTGCGCTCTCGGAAGACTCGTCCGCCTCCAGGAGCTCATCAGAAACAGGAGCATCGGTGGCCGTAGGGCCGTCAGCTCCACCGGCAGCCCCAGGGGCCTCGTCGGCCTCGACGGGAGCAACCGTCTCCGGGCCCTCAGGGGCCTCGTCCGACGCGGAAGCACCGGCGGACTCAAGCACCTCGGCGGCCGCGAGGGGACCAGCATCATCGGCAGCCGCGGGAGACTCGGGCGCTTCGCCATCCTCGGAGGAGACAGCCGCCTCCACACCCTCGACAGCCTCGTCCGACACGGAAGCACCGGCAGCCGTGGGGGCCTTGCCGCCTTCGGTGGCCTCACGCGCGTCCTCGCTGGCAGCGCCATCCACGGGCTCGGCCCCGGAGGCGGCCTCGACGTTGGTGTCGGCGAGCTCAGCAGACGCAGCGGCATCGACGGACTCAGAGGTCACAGCGGCATCCGCCGATGCCGCGGGGGTGTCGATGGGCTCGGCGAAGGCGGCGGCGTCGACGGCGTCGGAGAGCAGGGTGGCATCCGCCGACGTGTCGTTCTCGGTCGGGGAGGATGCGGAGGCGGGGGGCGTCTCGGACAGGTCGATGTCGGGGACGTTCCACACGAAACCCGTGGTGACCGGCTCAGGTTCGGGCTCGGGCTCGGGCTCGGGGGGCGCGGTCCAGGTGTAGGAGTCGGCGGGTTCGGGTTCCGCGGGCGGGGGGACGGGGGCCGGCGGCGGGGTGGGGCGGGGTTCGGCGACCGCGGCGGCGAGGGCTTCGATGTCGTCTGCGCTCGCGGTGTTGCGGGGACGCGGCGGGGAGCACCAGCGGCGGACCTCGGTGGTCCACAGGGCGATGTTGATGACGATGGCCGTCACCGCCGCCAGCGCGGCTCCGGCGAGCAGTGGCGTCACCGCGAGCTTGGAGGCGATGTGCAGCCCGAACAGCGCGACGCCGAGCATGAACAGGGCGACCACCTGGGAGGTGCGCCACAGGGCGTGGTCGCCGCGGCGGACCGGCACGGCCAGGCCCGCGGACGCGATGCCCGCCAGGGCCGTGAGGACCACCAGGATCCACAGGTCGCCCACCACCTCCTGGGGGACGTCGGCCGCGAAGAGCGACCAGGTCAGGTAGCCCAGCAGGCCGTACACGGGGGCGGCGACGAACATCACGACACACGTCTGCCGCACGTCCAGCGGGGGCCGCACAGGAGAGGCTGTGGGGGACGAAACGGAATCTTGCATGACGAAAGGTTCCCGTGTCGCCCTCTCCCGCGCAAGACGGCAGGTCAGAACGGTTGCAATGCGCTTTCCACGTACGCCAGCGACCGGCGGGCGAGGGTGTCGACGTCGGACCGGACGTCGAACTCGCGTCCCGCCTCGTCCGGGTCCAGCGGCTGGAGGGTCTCCAGCTGGGAGCGCAGCAGCGCGGGCGGCATGAAGTGGTCCGCCCGGGCGGCGATCCGCTCCCAGATGACCTCCTCCGGCCCGTGCATGTGCAGGAAGTGCACCCCCGGCGCCCCCTCGCGCAGCAGGTCGCGGTAGGACCGCTTGAGCGCGGAGCAGGCCATCACGGTCGACTCGCCCAGCACCTCGTGGGCGGCGATCCACCCGGCGAGTTCGCGCAGCCAGGGCCAGCGGTCGTCGTCGGTGAGGGGGATCCCGGCGGCCATCTTGTCGATGTTGGCGCGCGGGTGGAAGACGTCGGCCTCGGCGAAGGGGAGCCCGAGCTCGTGCGCCACGCGTTCGGCGACGGTGGTCTTGCCGCTGCCCGAGACGCCCATGAAGACGAAGTGCATGGTTTCTCCTCGTGGGGACCTGCGGGAGCGCAAGTGCCGCCACCAATAGTGATATCAATCAATCCGGCTAGGCTTCAGCCTGACCCCCGGCCGAAACAGGGAGAACGATGGGCACAGATCACCGCACGCTGCACAACCGGGTGCTGGCGGTCCTCGGTCCTGCCATCGCCGCGGGCGAGTACGCCACCGGCCACACGTTCACCCTCCAGGGGCTGGAGGAGGATTTCGGCGTGTCGCGGACCGTGGCGCGCGAGGCGGTGCGGGTACTGGAGTCGATGCGGCTGGTGGTCAGCAGGCCCCGCACCGGGATCCGGGTGCGCCCGATGCTGGACTGGAACATCTTCGATCCGCAGCTGATCCGCTGGCGGCTGGCCGGTTCGGGCCGCATGGAGCAGCTGCGCTCCCTCAACGAGCTGCGCGCCGCGGTCGAACCCGGTGCCGCCGCGCTGGCCGCGCAGCGCGGCGACGCCCAGGCCCGCGCCCACCTGGTGGTGGTCGCCGACGAGATGGTCCGCACCGGCCGCGCCGGCGACCTGGACACCTTCCTCGAACTGGACATCGCCTTCCACCGCCAGATCCTGGAGCTGTCGGGCAACGAGATGCTGGTGGGCCTGTCGCAGGTGGTGTCGGAGGTCCTCGTGGGACGCACCTCCTACGACCTGATGCCCCGCCACCCGCGCCCGGAGGCGCTGCGGCTGCACAAGGCGGTCGCCCAGGCCATCCGCGACGGCCTGCCCGATGTGGCCGAGGCGGCCATGCGCGCCATCGTCACCGAGGTCGTCGAGGCCCTGGAGGACGACCCGACCCGCAGCGACGAGGACGACGTCCCCGTCTGAGCCGGGCCGCCCCCACGGCTACAGCACCAGGCTCAGGCCGAAGGCCAGGCCGAACCCGATGAAGCCGATGAGGGTCTCCATCACGGTCCAGGTCTTGAGCGTGGTCTTGACGTCCATCCCCAGGAACCGGCCGACCAGCCAGAACCCGGAGTCGTTGACGTGCGACAGGGCGGTGGCGCCGGAGGCGATGGCGATGACGATCAGCGCCAGGTCGATCGAGGTCAGCCCGTCGGCCGCCTGCACGGCGGGGGCGATGAGCCCGGCGGCCGTGGTGAGGGCGACGGTGGCCGAACCCTGGGCGACGCGCAGCGCGAGCGCGATCAGGAACGCGGCGACGATGACCGGCAGCCCGGCCTTGTCCAGGGTCTCGGCGAGTGCGCCGCCGATGCCGCTGGTGCGCAGGACCATGCCGAACATGCCGCCCGCGCCGGTGATGAGGATGATGCCGCAGACGGGGCCCAGGGAGTCGCCGATCAGGTTCTCCATGCCCTGGCGGGTGAACCGGCCCCGGCTCAGCACCACCATGGCGATCAGCACGGTGATGAGCAGGGCGACCGGCGTCTGGCCGACGAGCTGGGAGATCTGCACCCACAGCGCGTCCGCGGGCACGGCCTCGGTGGCGACGAGGGTGCTGATGCCGGTGTTGGCGAAGATCAGCAGCATCGGCAGGAGCAGCAGGCCGACGACGGTGGCCAGGTGGGGCGGGTTCTCGTGCTTCACGGTGCCGTCGGACATGATGTCGTCGGGCACGGGGATCATCACGCGCTTGCCCACCCACAGGCCGAACAGGTAGCTGGACAGGTACCAGGTGGGGATGGCCAGGAGGAGGCCGATCAGCAGGACCAGGCCCATGTCGGCGCCGATCTCGACGGCGGCGGTGACCGGACCGGGGTGCGGGGGCACGAAGGCGTGCATGACCGCGAAGGCGCCCGCGGTGGGCAGCGTGTAGGTGAGGACGGAGCCGCCGACGCGGCGGGCGACGCTGAAGACGATCGGCAGCATGACCACGAGGCCGACGTCGAAGAACAGCGGGAAGCCGAAGAGCAGGGACGCGACGCCCAGGGCCAGGGGTGCCCGCTTCTCGCCGAACACCTTGATGAGTGCGGAGGCGAGGACGGCGGCGCCGCCGGTGACCTCCAGCATGCGGCCGAGCATGACGCCGAGGCCGACCAGGAGGGCGACGTTGGCGAGGGTCCCGCCGAATCCGCCCAGGAGGGTCGGCATGATCTCGGTGACCGGGATGCCCGCGACGACCGCGGTCAGCAGGCTGACCAGGACGAGTGCGACGAAGGCGTGCAGGCGCAGGCGGATGATCAGGAAGAGCAGCAGGGCGATGGCCCCGGCCGCGATCCCGAGGAGGGGGCCCGTCCCGTAGACGGGCGTGAAGTTCTCCACAGCGGAGCCTTCCGATGAGCGGACGACGGAGGGACGGGGTCGTCGGACGGCACGGCCCCGGCCTGTCATCGAGGCAGGCGGACGAAATGGTAGTACCATTTGTGAGCATCTGTGAACACCCGCGTGGACTTCTGTGACCTCGGCGAGACCCGTGTCACGCGCACCCCCGACGACACGGGCGTTCCCGCCTGAGAGTGAGCCCCGTCACACGCTGCCCGTCGCGCACCGCCCGCCGGACTCCCCCGCGCCCGGGACCCGAATGTGAATTCCTTTCGCATTCCTTGCGAACCGCCGTGCGCCG
This sequence comes from Nocardiopsis protaetiae, assembly GCF_045446735.1. Taxonomy (NCBI): domain Bacteria; kingdom Bacillati; phylum Actinomycetota; class Actinomycetes; order Streptosporangiales; family Nocardiopsidaceae; genus Nocardiopsis; species Nocardiopsis protaetiae. Next base: position 6,675 of record NZ_JBJJBV010000042.1, on the reverse strand, counting down.
ACCGGCCACCCGCAGTCGGCCGCACCCCGCACCCCGCGGCCCGACCTCGCCGAGCGCAGCCGAACACAACGACGAATTCCACAGCACAAGCGCTCTGACCTGCGGTGATAGCAAAAAGCCCCGTTTGGGCGAGGGGTTTATCCGAATTTCCTCACAGCCCGGAAAAGCACAAGGACTGGAACATGGTTCACGATGCTCTTCAAGCACCGGGCACCCCGCCGAGCGCCCCGCGGGACATGCCGCCCGAAAAACGTGCCACCCGAAAATCCGCAGAAGCCACAGCCATCGGTTCCACGAAGTCCGTCCCCTTGTCCCCGCACCCTTGACAGCATGCTGTCAAGATGACAGGATGTTGTCATGAGCAACGAGAACAAGAAGACCGTCCACCTCGCCGTCTACGAGGGGCTCGCCGACTGGGAGATCGGCCACGCCGTCTCCACCATCCGCAGCGGCGAGTGGCAGCGCTCCCCGGGCAGCCACGACGTCGTCACCGTCGGCCTCAGCGGCGCCCCGGTGACCACCATGGGCGGCGTCACCGTCCTGCCCGACCTCACGCTCACCCAGCTCAAGCCGTCCACCAGCGCGATGCTGATCCTGCCGGGCGCGGGCTCCTGGGACGCCGACCCTGAGTCGATGACCTCCTTCGCCTCGGCCGCCGGCATCTTCCTCGACGCCGGGGTCCCCGTCGCGGCGATCTGCGGGGCCACCGCCGGACTGGCCCGCGAGGGCCTGCTCGACTACCGCGACCACACCAGCTCCGCGCCCGAATACCTGCTGGCCACCGGCTACACCGGCGCGGGCAGGTACCGCAACGACCTGGCCGTCACCGACGACGGTCTGATCACCGCGGGCTCCACCGCGCCGATCGAGTTCGCCCGCGAGATCTTCGCCCAGCTGGACCTGTTCACGCCCAGGACGCTGGACGCCTGGTACCGGCTGCACGCCCAGCACGACGCCGGCGCCTACTTCGCGCTGATGGAGGGGGCCTGACCATGGGCAGTCCCGACCCTCACAGCGCCGAACTGCTCAGCGGGACCGCCCTCACCGTCTTCCGCCTCAACGGCCAGTTCCTGTCGGTCTCCGAGGAACTGGCCCGGCCGGCGGGGCTGACCGCCGCGCGCTGGCAGGTGCTCGGCTCGGTCTCGGAGGCCCCCAAGGCGGTGTCGGCCATCGCCCGCGAACTCGGCAGCGCCCGGCAGAGCGTTCAGCGCATCGCGGACGTGCTGGTGGAGCAGGGGCTCGCCAAGTACCTGCCCAACCCCGCGCACAGCCGCGCCAAGCTCCTGTCCCCCACCCGGGAGGGCGTCGCGGCGCTGCGCCGGATCGACCCCGCGCACGGCAGGCTGGCCGAGGCGCTGGTCGCCGAACTCGGGGTGGAGGACGCCGCGAACGCGCTGGCCTCCCTGCGCCTGCTGTCGGAGGCGTTGGACAGGATCGGCCCGCGGGACTGAACCCCCCGGGCAGTATCGTCGGTCGCACAGCCCACCGCCTCACCTTGAGGAAGCGACCATGATCGACCTGCGCTCGGACACCGTCACCCGCCCCACCTCCGCCATGCGCACGGCCATGGCGGAGGCGGAGGTCGGCGACGACGTCTTCGGCGAGGACCCCACCGTGCGGGCCCTGGAGGAGGAGACGGCGGCCCTGCTCGGCAAGGAGGCCGCCCTCTACGTCACGTCCGGGCACATGGCCAACCAGCTGGGCCTGTACGTGTCCGTCCGCAGCGGCGACGAGGTGTGGGCGCACGAGCACCACCACCTCATCGGGGACGAGCAGGGGGCCACGGCGGTGCTGGCCCGGGCGCTGCCCCGGCTGTACTCCGACGGGCTGTTCCCCTCCGACGAACTGCTGGAGTCGTGGATCGCCGGGCGCGGCGACGTCCACCGCGCCGAGCCCGCCCTGGTGTGGCTGGAGAACACCTTCACCGGCCGGGTGGTGCCGCTGGCCGAACAGCGCCGGGTGACCGGGTTCGCTCACCGCCACGGGCTGCGCACCCACCTGGACGGGGCCCGGCTGTGGAACGCCGCCGCAGCGCTGGAGGCCTCCCCGGCCGAGGTGGCCGAGGGGTTCGACTCGGTGTCGGTGTGCTTCTCCAAGGGGCTGGGCGCCCCGGTGGGCTCGGCCCTGGCCGGGGACGCCGCCACCATCGCCCGGGCCCGGCGGGCCCGCAAGCTGCTGGGCGCGGGGATGCGCCAGGCGGGCGTCATCGCGGCGGGCGCCCTGCACGCCCTGCGCCACCACCGGGAGCGGGTCGCCGAGGACCACGCGCGGGCGGCGCTGCTGGCGGAGCGGATCGCCCAGGTGCCCGGGCTCGGTGCGCGGGCGCAGACGAACATGGTGCTGGTGGAGACCCCGAAGGGGCGGGCCGCCACCTACCGGGAGGCGTTCGCCCGGCACGGTGTGCGGGCCCTGGACATCGGCGCGGAGACGATCCGCCTGGTGGTCCACCTGGAGATCACCGACCGTGACGTCGACGAGGCCGCGACGGCGATCGCCAAGGCGGCCGCCGAACTCTGACCGGTCGCCGGGCCCCGCGTTCGCGCACGTCGGGCGCGGGGCCCACAGACCCGGCCACTACACTGTTGCGATCCTTTCGGGTCGTTCCGGGCGGCCCGATGTCACTCGTCCCATGGCGGGCGTCACATCGCGTAGTAGCATGCGCGTATGACATTGTCGTACTAGAGAGTGGTAGCACCCCCATGCCGGGAAGAATCCAGTCCATCGAACGTGCGGCCGCCATCCTGCGCCTCCTGGCCGGTGGGGCCCGGGGGCTGAGCCTGGCGGAGATCTCCCGCTCTCTCGAACTGCCCAAGGGGACCGTCCTGGGCATCCTGCGCACCCTCCAGCACGTGGGGTTCGTCGAACAGGACCCCGAGTCCGGCCGCTACCGGCTGGGCGGGGGGATGCTCAGCCTGGGCACCCGCTACCTCGACGGCAACGAGCTGCGCACCCGCGCCCTGAACTGGGCCGACACCCTGGCCTCCCGCAGCGGCGAGAGCGTGCGCATCGGCACCCCGCACCAGGGCCAGGTGCTCGTGGTGCACCACGTGTTCCGCCCGGACTCCTCCCGGCAGACCCTGGACGTGGGCACGCTGCTGCCGCTGCACGCCACCGCGCTGGGCAAGGTCCTCATGGCGTTCGACCCGCTGGTCACGCCGCTGGAGGACACGAGCGTGGAGGAGGGGCCGGTGTTCCTGCCCGCCTACACCCGCTTCACGATCACCTCCCCCGGCGAGCTGGAGAAACAGCTCGGGGAGGTCCGCGACCACGGGTGGGCCTGGGAGGCCGAGGAACTGGTGGACGGCGAGGTGTCCATCGCCGCGCCCATCCGCGACCGGCGGGGCACCACGGTCGGCGCGATCGGGGTCCGCGGCGCGGTCGAACGGCTGCGCGGCCCCGACAACAAGCTCGACATGGAGCAGGTGTCCTACGTGCGCGACGCCGCCCGGGCCATCTCCCGGGAGCTGGGCGCCACCCCCTACTGACCCCCGGACTGCCGTACCCGCCCTCGGCGCCGACCCCGCCAACCCCGCCGACCTGGGCGGATGTCCGCGCCACCGCCGTCCGCCGAGCCGCCATCAGCCCCGAGCCGGGTGAAGGCCGGCGCCGCCGCCCGTCGGCCCGACCCGCGCCGACCTGGGCGAATGCCCGCGTGACCGCTACCAGTCGGCCCTGACCCGTGGCGCCCGGGTGGGTCCGCGCGGCCCAGAGCCTGATCCGCGCTGAGCTGGGCGGATACCTGCGGCGCCGCTGTCTGCCGACCCGCGCGGCGTCACCGCCCCGGTTCTCACCGCCACGGGTGAATCCGCGCTTCGTCCCCGACCCGCGCCGTCCCGGGCGGCGTGCCGGTGTTCCCGGCCGGTGTCGACCCGGGTGGATGTGCGCGGCGGCTCGTGGTGCTCCCGGGCGTCGGCGAGCGCTGGGGTTTCGGGGGTGTGTCGCGGCGGCGGGGCGGTCCGGTGTGCGGCTCGACGGCTTCGTCGCACGCCCGAGGTGTTGTCACGGCGTTCGTGAGGGTACGTGACCCACGCGACACGATTGCGTCACGCCGTCTTGACACAGGTGGGAAAAGCGGATGAAACTAACGCCTACTCATACGTCAATGTCGTACAACGTGCGGGTATAGCCCGTTGTTCGCGCGTGTCCGTTCCCGTTCCCGAGCCCTCCACTGAAGGCGAGAGCATCCGATGAGTCAGCAGTACGTCGCCGCGATCGACCAGGGCACCACATCGAGTCGCTGCATCCTCTTCGACCGGGACGGCCGTATCGTCTCGGTCGACCAGCGCGAGCACCGGCAGATCTTCCCCAAGCCCGGCTGGGTCGAGCACGACGCCCAGGAGATCTGGGCCAACGTCGAGGTCGTCGTCCAGAACGCCCTGGAGAAGAGCGACATCTCCCCCGACCAGGTCGCCGCCATCGGCATCACCAACCAGCGCGAGACCACCGTCGTCTGGGACAAGGAGACCGGCGAGCCGGTCCACAACGCCATCGTCTGGCAGGACACCCGCACCGACGAGCTCGTTCGCGAGCTCGGCGCGGACGGGGGCCAGGACCGCTTCCGCGCCGCCTGCGGCCTGCCGCTGGCCACCTACTTCTCCGGCCCCAAGCTCCGCTGGCTGCTCGACAACGTCGAGGGCCTGCGCGAGCGCGCCGAGCGCGGCGAGGTCCTGTTCGGCACCATGGACACCTGGATCATCTGGAAGCTGACCGGTCACCACGTCACCGACGTGACCAACGCCAGCCGCACCATGCTGATGAACCTGGCCACCCTGGCGTGGGACCCCGAGATCCTCGACGCCATGGGCATCCCGGCGGCCGTGCTGCCGGAGATCCGTTCCTCCTCGGAGGTCTACGGCCAGGCCCGCGGCTACCTGGCCGGCGTGCCGGTCGCCTCTTCCCTGGGCGACCAGCACGCCGCGCTGTTCGGCCAGACCTGCTTCGACCCCGGCGACGTCAAGGGCACCTACGGCACCGGCACCTTCCTGGTGATGAACACCGGCACCGAGCCGGTCACCTCGGAGAACGGCCTGCTCACCACCCTGGGCTACAAGCTCGGCGACGCCCCGGCCGTGTACGCCCTGGAGGGCTCGATCGCGGTCACCGGCTCGCTCGTGCAGTGGCTGCGCGACAACCTGGGGCTGATCTCCACCGCCCCGGAGATCGAGACGCTGGCCCGCACCGTTGAGGACAACGGCGGCTGCTACTTCGTCCCCGCCTTCTCCGGCCTGTTCGCCCCGCACTGGCGCGGCGACGCCCGCGGCGTCATCGCGGGCCTGACCGGCTACGTCAACAAGGGGCACATCGCCCGCGCCGTCCTGGAGGCGACCGCCTGGCAGACCCGCGAGGTCGTCGACGCGATGAACGCCGACTCCAAGATCGACCTGACCACCCTGAAGGTGGACGGCGGCATGACCGCGGACAACCTGCTCATGCAGATCCTGTCCGACGTCCTGGACGCCGAGGTGGTGCGCCCGATGGTCGCCGAGACCACCTGTCTGGGCGCCGCCTACGCGGCCGGCCTGGCGGTGGGCTACTGGCCCGACGTGGAGACCCTGCGCGCCAACTGGCACAAGGCGGCCGAGTGGACGCCCGAGATGGAGCCCGCCGTGCGCGATCGGGAGTACCACAACTGGAACAAGGCGGTGAAGCGCACCCTCGGCTGGGTCGAGCACGACGAGAAGTGACGCGCGGGCGGGCGACGCCCGTTCCCCTCAGACGACCGCGACCCGGGGGCACCGGCTGCCAACCTGACGGCCCCCGGGCGCGGACCGGGCCACCCCTGCGGGCGGCCCGCCCCATCCCATTCCTGTGACGGGTGAGTCCGATTATGCCCGTGCCCGCGGGCGGCCACGGACCCCGTGACCCGGCTGCCCCTTGTGGGCGGAGGCATCATGCTGGTTTATCTCGCGGAGTTCGTCGGCACGGCGATCCTCATCCTCCTCGGCGGCGGTGTCGTCGCCGGGGTCGTCCTCGCAAAGTCCAAGGCCTTCGACGCCGGCTGGATCGTCATCACCCTCGGCTGGGGTATGGCGGTGGCCATCGCCGTCTACACGGTCGGCACGGTCAGCGGCGCGCACATCAACCCGGCGGTGACGCTGGGCCTGGCCAGCATCGGTGAGTTCGACTGGGCGCTGGTGCCGGGCTACATGGCCGCCCAGCTGGCCGGCGCGTTCACCGGTGCGGTGCTGGTGTACCTGGTGTACTTCGCGCACTGGAAGGAGACCGAGGACCCGGGCGCCAAGCTGGCCGTGTTCAGCACCTCCCCCGGGGTGCGCCACCCGGTCGCCAACATCGTCACCGAGGTCATCGGCACCGCCATGCTGGTGCTGGGTGTGCTGGGCATCGGCGCCAACTCCGGCCACGTGACGCAGGGCAGCGCCGACCTGTCCGCGCTGTTCTCGACCGGTATCGCGCCGCTGCTGGTGGGTCTGCTGGTGCTGGCCATCGGCCTGTCGCTGGGCGGCCCGACCGGGTACGCCATCAACCCGGCCCGTGACCTCGGGCCGCGGCTGGCGCACGCGGTGCTGCCGATCCCGGGCAAGGGCCCCTCGGACTGGTCGTACGCCTGGATCCCGGTGGTGGCCCCGCTCATCGGCGGCGTCATCGGCGCCTGGGTGTGGAAGCTGACCGGCTTCGGCGCCTGAGCGACCCCCGCGTCGGAAGTGGGGAAGGGCG
>NZ_JBJJBV010000419.1:0-4108 GCF_045446735.1 Nocardiopsis protaetiae | reverse complement strand
CCCGGGGTGTGGGTGGATCAGAGGGTGGGGTCCTCGGGGATCTCACCGGTGAGGGAGCGGACCTCTGCGGCCTTCCAGCCGGGGGTGCTGTCGCTCTCCCACGGCACGACGGCGATGAGCCGGTGCACCCCGAAGGGCCGGGCGGAGAACACCCGCAGAGCCTGCGGGGTGATCACGTAGGCCCATTCGATGAACTCCGGGCCGCATCCGGTGGTGTCGTCGGGGCAGCGGCAGGTGAGCGTCTGCTCGTCCTCGTCGCGCTGGCCATGGCAGTAGCACTCCGGGTACAGGCCCCACTCGTCCGACATCACGTCCCGGTATCCGGCCCGGTCGAACGCCTCCTGGTCGAACGGCCGGGGGAAGTAGGTGGCGATGACGGTGGACCACCCGGCCGGGTGGTCGTCGATCAGCACCCGGGCCATGACCGTGTGGTCGCGGTTGAACGTGTGGTGGTAGAGCGCGAACAGCTCCCGGCCGAGCCGGGTGGGGTAGGCGTCGCCGTGGTGGTAGCGCCCCCGCCAGTTGCCGTTGGTGGTGGGTCGGGCGATGGCTCCGCGGGTGCTCACGTCTCCTCCCCCCGGGTCAGCCGGTCGGCGAGGTCGGCGGCCTCGGTGAGCTGGGCGGCCAGCTCGCGGGCGGTGTCGGGCGGCAGCGGGATGAGGTGGGCGAGCTGGCCTACGGGGCACAGCCACACCATCACCTGGTGGGTGCCGGGCTGCACGGATGCGCCCACGGTGGGCGCGGTTACGCTGGACATGCCGTGTCTCTCCGTTTCTGCGATGCGATTGCGTGGGTGTGGGTGGCGCGGTAGGGGGCTGACCTGCGCCTACAGGTCAGCCCCGCCCCGTGTCGTGGGAGATCTCCCACGGTGGGGCCGCACCGGTGCTAGTCGGCGGGCCGGTGGAACACGAACCATCCCTGTTCGGGTCCCATCCACAGCTCGGCGCGCACCGTCTGCGGAGGCAGCTTCAGCTGGACGGTGGCCCGCCGGATGGGGGCGTAGTCGGGCGGCGCGGCCTTGGGCAAGGTGAACTCGATGCGGCCGGGGATCCCGATGCGGTCGAAGTAGCGGACCACGTAGCGGCCCTTCCGCTCGGCGCGGGCGAGGTCACGCGCCCACTCGTACTCTTCGGTGAGGGTCTCCACCACGTCCGTGGTGTCCATGGGTGCACCGTCGCGGTCGCGGCACTGGTCCACGAACGCGGCCATCCGGGCCTGTGCGGCGTCGGTGGCGGCGTCGAACTCGGTCGGGCCGCCGCGGCCGCCGTTGGAAACGGTGCCGAGCTTGCTCTTCCCGGCACGCACCACCGCCGACCAGGCGATCCCGTTCCCGAGGTCGACCTCCTTCAAGCTGGTGACACGGATGCGGATGTCGGGCACCTGCATCCCGGTGTGAGGCAACGTGATCATTCGTCGTATTCCTTTCTCTTCACTTATCCGGCCGTGGTCACCGGGCGGCGAACGGTGAACCGTTCACGTGTTCGCCGCCCGGCTCACACGGTCAGGAACAGGGTCGGTGGGGTCAGGTCTGGGGCCGGATCGGCATGAGCAGGTGCCGGTATCCGGCGGTGTCCGGGGTGGCGCCGCCGTCGGTGATGACCACCGGCTTGGTCGGGGTGGTCAGGTGCACGGTGGCGGTACGGTCAGTGAAGGACGCCAACGCGTCGGCCAGGTAGCGGGCGTTGAACCGCAGCCGCACCGGCTCACCGGCGATGCCGGTGGTGGTGGCGTCCATGTCCGGGGCGGTCGTTCCGGGCAGGTCGGGGCCGATGGACACCGCTCCGTCGGCGATGGTGACCGCGATGGGGGTGGCCGTCTCCTTCTTGGCGGTGAGGATCGCCCGGGCCCGGTCGGTGGCGCGGGCCAGCGCCGCCCGGTCGGCGGTGACCGCGATCGGGGTGCGGTCGGGCACCAGGTCCGTCATCTTGGGGTAGTCGCTCTCGCTGTAGCCGCGGGTGAGCACCCGCACCCGGCCACAGACCAGACCGCACATGCCGTCGCCGAGCGCGAGGGTGACGGTCTCGCCGGTCAGGTGGCGGCGGAGCCTGTCCAGCAGGCGGGCGTTCACCAGAACGGTTTCGTCGCTGTAGGCGTCCACGCCGGGGGCGGAGGTGGCGGTCAGGGTCGCCCACGCGATCCGGTACCGGTCGGTGGCGACCAGGTCCAGCCGCCTGCCCCGGTCGCAGGTCAGGCGCACGTTCTCCAACACCGGGTAAGACCATTCGGGACCGACCGCGGCGGGGGTGACCCTGGACAACTCGGCCACGAACGCCGTGGTGTCCACGGTGGCGGTGTCGGGGGGCGGGGCGGGCAGCACCGGGAAGTCGTCGGCCCGGTGGGACTCGATGGGCAGCGTGTACCCGTCCACCGCCACCGCGGCACCGTCGCCGGTGGTGGTGACGGTGACCGGCGACAGGGCCGCGCGCTTCTTGGGGGTGCCCTTGGCGGTGGCGGCCAGCATCCCGGACAGGTCGGCGTGGGTGAGCAGCGCCCGGCCCGGGGTGGTGACCACGTCGGGCACCGTGACGGTGATCGCGGTGCTGTAGTCGAACCCGGTCGCGGTGAGGGTGCCGTCGGTGTCGCCGGTGAGCAGCACACCGGACAGGGCGGGCACCGCCGGGCGGGTGTGCACTGCGACGGCGACCGTGGACAGGGCCTCGGTGAGGGCGGCGCGGGTGGTGGTGAACGCCAACCCGGTGCGGGTGGCGAGGGTGTCGGCGGTCATGGAAAGGATCTCCGTTCCAGTTCGGTTGTCGGTGTGGTGGTCAGTTGTCGGTGTGGTGGACGGTGGTGGTCCCGGCGTACATCTGCCAGCCGGACGCGAACCCGGGCGCCAGTGCGGCGATCAGCCAGCTCGCGACGGTGTCGGTGGCCGCGGCGGCGTCGGCGGTCAGGCAGGTCACGAGGACCATCACCGGGTCGGCGGCGACCACGTCGAAATCCAGCACCTGTAGCGCGTCGGACGGGTCGGCGTGGGCGAGCCGCAGGGTGAACAGGTCCGCGGCCACGTCGGGGGATGCGTGCTCGGGCGGGGCGGCGAAGATCTCGAAGCTGACCAGTGCCATCGCGGGTCACCTTTCGGGGGCGGGGGTGGGGCCGGGTATCCGCCCGGCCCCACCCGGGGCGGTCAGGCGGGGGCGGTGTCCGGGGCGGGCATCGCGACGGTCGCGGACAGGACATCGGCGATGGCGTCGGCGACGGTGAGCACCCGTTCCGCGGTGGCGCGGGCGGTCTCGGCGTCCTTGGCCCATCCGGCGACGTAGGGCACCGAATAGGGCAGGCTGTCCAGCCCGACCAGCGAGCACACCAGGCAGGCCACCGATTCGGCTTCGATCTCGCGCACCTGGCGGGGGATGTCGCGCGTGTCGTGCTCACACCAGATGTGCGCGAGTTCGTGAATCGCGGTTTTGGCCGCGTGCGCGTCCGGCAGGGTGTCCGACACCCGCACGGTGCGGGTGTCGAACCGCACCCACCCGTTCGCCGGGTCGGTGTCGCCGCGTTCGACCGTGTAGCCGCGTCCGGTGATCTGGTCGGCGGTCGCGTCCCACAGCCGGTCCGGGGCGGCGCCCTCCATCAGGCGGGGGCCGTGGGTGTCCTCGGGCAGCGGGGGGCCGTCGGTCTGGGAGATGTCGAACACGCTCACGACCGTGAACCCGCGCACCCGGTAGCGGGGCGTGTCGCTGTCCGGGTTCGTGAGCGGGTTACCGTCCTCGTCGCGCTCCCGGTAGCGCAGCGGCGCGAGGATCCTGATTCCCCGCTCACCCTTGCGGACGTGGCGTCCGGCCGTGCGCCAGTCGCCGTAGGACCGCACGTCGGTGGCGTCCTCGCGCTGGGCAAGGATCATGAGCAGGTTGCCCAGCGAGTAGCGGCGCAGCCACGCGCGGCGGGTGAGCATCTGTTCCCACCCGTCGGCGGTGGTGAGCTTTTCGACGGCGGCGGACAGGGTGTCGTATGCCGCGTTCAGGCGTTCCTGTCGCTGTTCGGGGGTGAGTTGTCGGCGGTTTTTCTTTCTAGGAGCCATCACGGGTCCAATCGGAGAAACAGAATCGGGAATCCGGTCGGTGGACACAACCCGTACGCCATTGCGGTTGCGGGTTCTGTTCACCCC
>NZ_JBJJBV010000418.1:0-4159 GCF_045446735.1 Nocardiopsis protaetiae | reverse complement strand
ACGACCATGTCGAAGTCCTGCTTGTGCTCGATGGCCTGGGCGAGCACCCCGTCGGTGACGTACTCGAACGAGGGGCCGGTCAGCTTGACCTCGGTCCGGCTCCGGAACACCGTCGAGGACGAGGTGCTCCACCCGTTCCCGTACAGCGTGTGCCGCCCCTCCAGGGTGAGCTGGGTGACGGGGGCGCCGGCCCCGCCCGGGGCGGGCGTGCCCACGGGCGTGGTCGGGTTCGGGGAGATCCCGACCCGGCCGCCCACGATGAAGAACACGGTGCGCGACCCAGAGAACCCCCACCCCAGGGAGACCTCCCGGCTCTGGGAGGACTCCACGACCGCCGAGGGGCGGGCCGCGATCGACGCGATCCTGGTCGGCACGAACCAGGTGACCACGGTCGTCCGGGTGCGCAGGAGGGAGAGGCCGTCGTTGTTCTGCACCCGGAACCGGTCGCCGTGGCGGTGCCCCAGGCCGGACGAGCCCGCCAGCGACTGCGGTGACATGTGGTTGGCGACGATCATCCCGATCCCGCCCGGCCGCTCGATGGACCGGGGGAACGACCAGTGGTTGCGGTTCAGACCGTCGTAGGTGTACGCGAGCAGGGTCAGCGAGCGGCCTCCGGGGCGCCGTTCGACGGTGGGGTCGAACGCCTGGACCGTGCGCATGACCCTGTCGAGCAGCCGGGCCGCCTCCGTCCGCCGGATCACCGGCGGTCTGGACGGCGGGTAGGCGTGCGCGGGCGCGTGCCCGCCCCGGACGAGGGCGCCCGCGTTCGGGCCGTCCGGCAGGGCGGGTGCGCGTGTGCCCAGGATGAGGCCGTCCGTGTCCGGACCGTCCGGCGGCACGGGTTCGCGCCGTGCGGGCGCTTCCCCGCGCGCGGTGCCGGTGGAGGTACCGACGCCCCCGTCGTCCGTCTCCCCGTCCGCCTCCCGGGAGGCCTTCGGGGGACGGTTCCGGGTCGCGGGGGAGTCGAGGACGTCCGCCCCGGTGTTCGGGGTGCTGCCGTCGTCCGTCTCGTCGGCCTCGCGGACGGTCTCCGAACGGCGGCGTTCGGGGACGGGGGCCGGGGAGGGGTCCCGGGCGAGGGAGAACGCCCCGTCCCGGAACAGGGTCCGGGCCCAGGTCCCGGTCGCCCGGCGCGGCCCCGTGAAGCCCTGGTCCATCGGCGGGTCGAACCGGAACGCCTTCCCCGACCGGGGGACGTGCAGCTCCACCCGGGCGTGCATCCGGCCGCCGAGGTCCCCGCCGGGCGCCGGCGCCGTGTCGGGGGTCCGTGCCCCCTCCGGCACGGCCGGGGGAGGCAGCGGCAGCGGCCGCGAGGTGCGCTCCGGGGTCTCGGACACCCGCGCCGAACGCGGGACCACCGCGTCCCGGGGGCCCAGCCACGCGGAGAACTCCACCTCCGCGAACAGCAGGCGGCTGCCGCCCTTGTCCTTGACGTTGTCCTCCGCCGTGACCGAGCGGCCGCTCTCCCGTTGGCGGCCCGACCGCGACTCGCCCGTCAGCCGGGCCGTGCCGCCCGCGCTGCGGGACGGCAGACCGGACGCGTCCGTCCCCGACCCCACACCGCGCCAGGTGGCGCCGGCCCGCAACTCCAGGGCGTGCGCGGACGAGGAGAACTCTCGGCGGCGCACCCCGGAGGACGAACCCGTGGTGCTGCCGGTGTGCCCGTCGGGCATCGGGTCCCCCTCGGAGAACCGGAGCACGTCCGCCGACAGCCACAGCGAGACCTGGTCGGGGACGAACAGCGTGCGTTCGCGGAACTGGTCGGGCCCGGCGAACTTCCTGGTCTCCGTCAGCTTCACCTCCACCCCGCCCGACAGCCACTCGTCGCGCCGACCGCGGAAGGCGCCGGGGTCCAGTTCCGCCAGCACCCGGGCCGTGTTCAGCACCGCCGCGTCGTGGTTGCGGCGGCTGAGCCACCCGGTGTGCGTGTTCCGCGGCGCCGCCGCGCCCGGCAGCGCGAGGTGCGGCAGCACCAGCCCGGGATGGACCGTGTTGATCGCCGTCAGAACCCGGTGGGCGTATTCCCGGAACACCGTCACCGGGATCCCCTGCGCGTTCCGCCGCACCTGGGCGCCGTCCTCGAACGTCACGTCCCGCACCGGGGACTCGCCCAGGTGGGTGACCTGCGGGCGGTCCAGGAACGGGTCGCCCACCGGCCCGGTGATCGGCCGCGGCGCGGGCGGGGGCGTCTGCGCCCGGCGCACGTCCCGTTCGCTCAGGGCCTCCAGGGTGGTCGTGTCGAACACGACGGGGTCGCGGTCGCCGTCGAGCCAGGCGGCGATCCCCCGCTCCACCCGGTAGACGCCGTTCTTGGTGCCGTGGAACAGGTGCGCGTCCCAGGCCCCGTTGCTCTGGCCCCGCCCCTGCCCCCACTCGCGGGTGTACGAGTATTCGAGGTAGGGCATCTCCAGCCGGACCGCGTCGCCGGGCAGCCGCTCCACCACGCCCAGGCCCGGCCGCACGGAGAACCCGGTCGTGCGCTGGGCGTTCAGGCCGTCGCCGCGGGCGGAGCGGTCGGTGTGCTTGAGGTTGAACGCCTTGGGGACGTCGGGCACGTTGTCCATGGAGGTCGCGTACGACCAGAGCGTGAGCGTGCGCTGACGGCCGTCGGAGTCCTCGAACACCAGGGTCTTGGGGCCGTCGGTGAGCCCGGGCAGCTCCGCCAGCAGGCTGTCGGCGTCCAGCATCCGGTGGACCCGCTCGTACAGCAGGTCCTGCCGCTCGGGCTTCTTCTCGGGCACCGTCACCACGCCCGGCTCCCCGGGGCCGCGCCTGCGGTGCAGGACCCGGCGCCACCGGGACGGCTCCTCCGGTGGACGCAGCCCCAACCGCTCGGCGGCCCACGCGCCCAGCGCCCGCCGCGACCCGGTGCCCGCGCCGCCGGTACCTTGTCCGGAGCCGCCGCCCGTGTCGCGCCGGACGAGGTCTCCGATGGAGATCGGGTGGGAGTTCGTGAGGAGCCCGCCGTGCGGGGCGGGGGCGTCCGTGTTCCCCCGGCCGTCCGTGTCCGCCGGGGCGAGCGGGTCGCCGAACACGACGGTCTCCGGGAGGTCGTCGCGCCGGACCAGGCCCCCCATGACGGTCAGGTCCACCTTGTCGTCCAGTTGTACCGACAGCTGCACCGAGGGCCGGGCGGCGTTCCCGATGGTGAGGTCCGCGTACAGGGTCGCGGTGTACTCCTCGCCGTCCCCGGTCATCTCCGTGGTCTGGATCCGGGTCCGGGTCAGGTCGGCGCTCTGCTGCCAGGAGGCGGACCCCACCCCCGCCGAACCGCGGATCCCGAACGAAGGAACCGGGACGCCGCCGGTGGCCAGCATGGTGCCCTGGAGGGAGAACCCGGGGCGGCGCTGCATGCCGACGGCACCGGACTCGGAGTCGCCGCTCTGGTCCTGGACGTCGTGCAGGCCCTTGTACTTGGCGGGGGCGGGCCGTGCGGGGTCCGGGGCCTTCGGGTGCCAGTCGTCCTCGGCCCGCAGCCGCAGCCGGTGGACCTGTCCGCCGGGTCCGCCGACCTCGAAACCCCGTCCCCGGAAGAAGGGGCGGGGGTCCCGGCGCAGCGCGGTGGAGATGTCGGCCGCGACGTCCGGGTCGATCCCCGGCAGGGACCGCACGATCTGTTCGGCGTTCACCCGGACGCCGTAGGTCTCGACCCACTCGGACTCGATGAGGTAGTTGAGCCGCACCGGAGGGGGAGTGGGGGTCGGCGTGGGGTCGTCCTCGGCCGCGATGTCCTCCGTGATCTCCTGCGGCGCGCGCTCGCGGGTGTCCTCGACGGCGGGCGTGCGGTCCTCCTCGGTGACGGGGAACTCCGAACGCCGCTGTTCCGGCACCTCCGGGGGCTTCTCGCCCTGGACGCGGCGCGGTGGGAGCCGGTCCGGGTCGTCCGGGTCGACACCGTCCGGGCGCCGCTCGGGCTCGGGTTCCCGGGACGGCACACGGGTGTGCTCCGACACGGTCGGGACGGCGGGTCCGCGGACTTCCCGCACCGGGGCGGGGGACCTGGGCTCCTCCTCCGCGAGGCCGGTGTCCCGTGCCTCGGGGACGAGGCTCTGGTGGGCGGTCGGCTCGGGGATCAGGACGGTCATGACCCGGATCGACCGCGGGGGGTCGAGAAGCCGCATCTGCATGTCGGAGAGGGCGGTGAAGCGCTGGCTGGCTT
>NZ_JBJJBV010000417.1:0-4463 GCF_045446735.1 Nocardiopsis protaetiae | reverse complement strand
CCAGCGCGGACTGGAGGTGGTCGAGTTCGCGGCGGGCATCCCGCACCTGATCAAGGGCGAGTTCACCGACAACGCCGGAACCGGCATCGACGTCCACTCGCTGCGCCAGCCGTTGGGCGTGGTCGCAGGCATCACCCCGTTCAACTTCCCGGCGATGATCCCGCTGTGGCAGGCCGCGCCCTCGCTGGCCTGCGGCAACGCCTTCGTCCTCAAGCCGTCGGAGCGGGCGCCCTCGGTGCCGCTGCGGCTGGCCGAGCTGTTCGCCGAGGCGGGGCTGCCGCCGGGTGTCCTCAACGTCGTCAACGGCGGCAAGGAGGCGGTCGACACCCTGCTGACCGACCCGCGGGTGGCGGCGGTCGGCTTCGTGGGCTCGACCCCGATCGCCGAGTACGTCTACTCCACGGCCACCGCGCACGGCAAGCGCGCCCAGTGCTTCGGCGGCGCCAAGAACCACATGGTGGTCATGCCCGACGCCGACCTCGACCAGGCGGTGGACGCCCTGATCGGCGCCGGGTACGGCTCGGCGGGCGAACGCTGCATGGCGGTGTCCGTGGCGGTCCCGGTCGGGGAGGAGACCGCCGACGCCCTGGTGTCCCGGCTCAAGGAGCGCGTCGCCGGACTGCAGGTGGGCCCCTCGCACGACCCGGACGCCGACTTCGGCCCGTTGGTCTCCGCGGACGCCCGCGACCGTGTCACCGGCTACATCGACCTGGGCGTCGAGGAGGGCGCCGAGCTGGTCGTGGACGGGCGCGGCCACACCGTCCCGGGTTTCGAGGACGGCTACTTCGTCGGCCCCACCCTGTTCGACCGGGTCGGACCGGACATGCGCGTCTACCGCGAGGAGATCTTCGGCCCGGTGCTGTCGGTGGTGCGCGCCGCCGACTACGAGGCGGCGCTGGCCCTGGCCAACGGCCACGAGTACGGCAACGGCGTCGCGATCTTCACCCGCGACGGCGACACCGCCCGCGACTTCACCCGGCGGGTGACCACCGGCATGGTCGGCGTCAACGTGCCCATCCCGGTGCCGGTGGCCTACCACACCTTCGGCGGCTGGAAGCGGTCCGCGTTCGGCGACCTCAACCAGCACGGCCCCGACTCCATCCGCTTCCACACCCGCACCAAGACCGTCACGTCGCGCTGGCCCTCCGGAGGAGCCCGTTACGGTGGGGCCGCGCCGGAGGCGTCCGTTGAGGGTGGTGGAGGGCGACGGGAGGGCGCCTCCTTCACGATCCCGGTGATGCGATGACCACCGCGGCGACCCTCACCGAGGACCAGGCGGCCCTGGCCGAGGCGGCCCGGGACTTCGCCCGCGAACACCTGGCCCCGCACGCGATCGAGTGGGACCAGAGCAAGCACTTCCCGGTGGACGTGCTCCGCAAGGCCGCCGGCCTGGGCATGGGCGGCGTCTACGTCCGCGAGGACGCGGGCGGCTCCGGCCTGTCCCGGCTCGACGGCGTGCTCGTCTTCGAGACGCTGGCCACCGGCTGCCCGTCGGTGGCCGGGTACCTGTCCATCCACAACATGGTCGCCTGGATGGTCGACCGCTACGGCGACCCCGCCCAGCGCGACCGGTGGCTGCCGGGCCTGTGCTCCATGGACGTGCTGGGCAGCTACTGCCTGACCGAGCCGGACGCGGGCTCCGACGCGGCCGCCCTGGGCACCCGGGCCGTCCGCGAGGGCGACCACTACGTGCTCACCGGCACCAAGCAGTTCATCTCCGGGGCGGGCGCCTCGGGCCTCTATATCGTCATGGCCCGCACCGGCGGACCCGGGCCCGCCGGGGTGTCGGCGTTCGTCGTGGACCGCGACGACCCGGGGGTGTCCTTCGGCGCCAACGAGGTCAAGATGGGATGGAACGCCCAGCCCACCCGCCAGGTGGTCCTGGACGGGGTGCGGCTGCCCGCCGACCGGCTGCTGGGCGCGGAGGGCGAGGGGTTCCGCATCGCCATGAACGGCCTCAACGGGGGCCGCCTGGGCATCGCCGCCTGCTCGCTGGGCGGGGCCGGCGCCGCGCTGGACGCCGCCACCGCCTTCCTGAGCGACCGGAAGGCGTTCGGCGGACCGCTGATCAACGCCCAGGCGCTGCGCTTCCGGCTGGCGGAGATGGCCACCGACCTGGAGGCCGCCCGCTCCCTGGTGTGGCGGGCCGCCGCCGCCCTGGACGAGGGCGACGCCGACGCCGCGCACCTGTGCGCGATGGCCAAGCGGTTCGCCACCGAGGCCGGGTTCACCGTCGCCGACCGGGCGTTGCAGTTGCACGGGGGCTACGGGTACCTCACCGAATACGGCATTGAGAAGATCGTGCGCGATCTGAGGGTGCACCGAATCCTGGAAGGGACCAACGAGATCATGAGCCTGATCATCGCGCGCGGACTGACGGGAGCCGCCTGATGTCCACCACTGAGGAGAAGGTCCTGGTCCGTGTGGAGGGCCGCCTGGGGCGGCTCACCCTGAACCGGCCGCGCGCCATCAACGCCCTGGACCACGACATGGTCACCGCCCTGCGGGAGGCCCTGACCGCCTGGGAGCGCGACGACGCGGTCGCCGCGGTGCTCATCGACGGGGCGGGCGAACGCGGGCTGTGCGCGGGCGGCGACATCCGCGCCATCTCCGCCAGCGCCCGGGAGCGCGACGGCGCGGCCGCCGCGTTCTGGCGGGACGAGTACCTGCTCAACGAGCACATCTCCCGCTACCCCAAGCCCTACGTCGCGTTCATGGACGGCGTGGTCATGGGCGGCGGGGTCGGGGTGTCCGCGCACGGGTCGGTCCGCGTCGTCACCGAGCGCTCGAACGTGGGCATGCCCGAGACCACCATCGGGTTCGTGCCCGACGTGGGCGGCACCTACCTGCTGTCCCGGGCGCCCGGGGAGGCCGGGACCCACCTGGCGCTCACCGCCGGGTCGGTGGGCGCGGGCGACGCGATCGCCCTGGGCCTGGCCGACCACTACGTGCCCGCCGAGCGCCTGTCCGACCTGGCCGCGGCGCTGACCGAGGCGACCGGGGCCGGGGACGTGGCCGAGGCGGTGGGCCGGTTCGCCGAGACCGCGCCCGCCCCGACCCTGACCGGCGAGCGCTGGATCGACGCCTGCTACTCCGCCGCCACCGCCGAGGAGATCGTGGACCGGCTGCGCGGCCACGGCGACCCGGCGGCGGCCGCGGCCGCCGACACCGTCCTGGCCAAGTCGCCGACCGCGGTGAAGGTCGCCCTGGCGGCGCTGCGCCGGGCGCGGGAGCTGCCCGGCCTGGCGGCGGTCCTGGAGCAGGAGTACCGGGTCTCGTGTGCGGCGCTGGACTCGCCCGACTTCGTCGAGGGGGTCCGCGCCCAGATCATCGACAAGGACCGGAACCCCAAGTGGGTGCCCGACACTCTGGACGGGGTCACGGCCGAAGAGGTGGCCCGGCACTTCCGCCCGGCCCCCGACGGCCCGCTGGGCCTGGCCGACCTCGGCACCGACACCGACAGCCTCACCACGGGAGGTGCGCCGTGACCGCGATCGGATTCCTCGGGCTCGGCCACATGGGCGGGCCGATGGCGGCCAACCTGGTCCGGGCCGGGCACACGGTGACCGGCTTCGACCCGGTCCCGGAGGCGCTGGCCGGGGCGGCGGCCGACGGGGTGCGCCCGGCCGCCTCGGCGGCGGAGGCGGCCACGGACGCCGACGTGGTGGTCACGATGCTGCCCAGCGGGCGGCACCTGCTCACCGCATACCAGGGCGACCCCGGCACCGGCACCGGCCTGATCGCCGCGGCCCGCCCCGGCACGCTGTTCGTCGACTGCTCCACCGTGGACGTCGCCGACGCCCGCACGGCGGCCGCGGCCGCCGAGGCGGCCGGGCACCGGGCCGTCGACGCCCCGGTGTCGGGCGGCGTGACCGGTGCGGCCGCCGGAACGCTCACCTTCATGGTGGGCGCCCGGGAGGAGGTGTTCGCCGAGGTCGAGCCGCTGCTGTCGGCCATGGGCGGGCGCATCGTGCACTGCGGCGGCGCGGGCGGCGGCCAGGCCGCCAAGATCTGCAACAACATGGTGCTGGCGTCGTCGATGATCGCGGTGAGCGAGGCGTTCGTGCTCGGCGAGCGGCTGGGCCTGACCCACGAGGCGCTGTTCGACGTGATGTCCACGGCCTCGGCGCAGTGCTGGTCGCTCACCACCTACTGCCCGGTGCCCGGGCCGGTGCCGACCAGCCCGGCCAACAACGGCTATCAGCCGGGGTTCGCCGCGGCGCTGATGGCCAAGGACCTGGGGCTGGCGCTGAACGCGCTGCGCGCCACCGGCACCGTGGCCGAGATCGGTGCGCGGGCCGCCGAGGTCTACGCCGGGTTCGCCGGGAACGGCGGGGCGGGCCGGGACTTCTCCGCGGTCGTGGAGGAGGTCCGCGCCCGCGGCGGGAACGTTCATGGCGGGAACGTCCACGGCGGGGACGCCCACCACGGGAGCCCCGAGGCCGCGGACGCCTGAGGCGGCG
>NZ_JBJJBV010000416.1:0-4176 GCF_045446735.1 Nocardiopsis protaetiae | reverse complement strand
ATCGCCCCGGCGCTGGCCGAGGCGATCCGCCGCATCCACAACGGCGAGTCCGTCAGCGCCCTGTTCGACGTCTCCTGACCCCGCGGGCCCGCGCCGCCACGGGCCGGGCCCGCTACCCGGTGAACAGGGCGGCGGCCTGCACGGCGGTGCTCACCACCCCGTAGCCCAGGGCCAGGAGCACCACCGCCCACAGCAGGAGCGCGGCCGCCTTGGCGACCCGCCCGCTCCCCGCCGACCGCGTTCCCATCGCGTTCCCCTCCTCGTCCGCGGCGCTCACCGGCCGCCCCCGGCTTCCCGCACCCGCGCGCCGGCGGGCCCCTCGGCCGCGCCGTCCGGCTCCGCGGGCAGCGGCCGCACCAGCATGTTCGCCGTGAACCCGACCGCCATCACCCCCACCATCAGCGCCAGCGAGAACGTGTACAGGTCGGCGCCCGACCGCCCGGCGGCGAGCTGCTGGTCGGCGATCACGTTGACGATCAGCGGCCCGGCGATGCCCGCGCACGACCAGGCCGTGAGCAGCCGCCCGTGGACGGCGCCGACGTTGAACGACCCGAACAGGTCCTTGAGGTAGGCCGGGATCGTGGCGAACCCGCCGCCGTAGAAGGAGAGGATGACCCCGGTGACGGCGACGAACAGCACCACCGACCCGGTCCCCGCCACGGCGATGAGCAGGTACAGCAGCCCGCCGACACCCAGGTACCCGATGTAGGTGCGCTTGCGGCCCAGCGCGTCGGAGGTGGAGGACCACACGAACCGGCCGACCATGTTGCACAGCGACAGGAATCCCACGTACCCGGCGGCCTCGGCCGGGCCGACCCGGGTGAAGAAGTCCTGCACCATCGGAGAGGCCTGCTCCAGGATGCCGATCCCCGCGGTCACGTTGCAGAAGAGCACGATCCACAGCAGCCAGAACTGGCGGGTGCGGAACGCCCGCTCCACGCTGACGCCCTCCGACACGGCGGTCCCCCGGGCCGACACCGGCGGCTCCCAGCCGTCCGGGCGCCAGCCGGGCGGCGGGACCTTGACGACCAGCGCGCCCAGCACCATCGCTGCGAAGTAGACGGCGCCCAGGGTCAGGAACGCCGGGACGATCGCGTCCGCGGGGGTGGCGGCGTACCGGTCCAGCAGCTCCGCCGACAGCGGGGAGGCGATGAGCGTGCCCCCGCCGAACCCCAAGATCGCCATCCCGGTGGCCATGCCCGGCCGGTCCGGGAACCACTTGATCAGCGTGGACACCGGCGAGATGTACCCGATGCCCAGGCCGATCCCGCCGATCACCCCGTACCCGAGGTACAGCAGCCACAGCTGCCCGGTGGCCACGCCCAGCGCCCCCACCAGGAAACCCGTCCCCCAGCACACCCCGGCCGCGAACATGGCCTTGCGCGGCCCGTTGAGCTCCACCCATTTACCGCCGAAGGCCGCCGAGAGCCCGAGCATGACAATGGCGATGCTGAACACCACGCCGATCGCCGTCAACGAGGAATCGAAGCGCTCCACCAAGGGGGCCTTGAAAACACTGAACGCATATACCTGGCCGATGGACAAGTGCACCGCGAGCGCCGCGGGCGGTACGAACCAACGGCTGTACCCGGGCGGGGCGACACTCTTCTCCCGGTCGAGAAAAGACACGGGTCTCCCTCCTGAAACTCACCGCCACCCGTGCGATCGGCGACGGGGGGACATCACCGAACACGGAATATCACAGGAGCCCTACCGGGCATAGGGGGTGTTGCGCCACCGTCCCCGAAAAGAAAATTCGCGACCACAATGGTCAATACCTTGACACGAAAAACGAGGAAATTCCCGGCCCGTCCCGGAGAGCCTTTGAAGTGCACCGCCGAGCGGTGCGACAATACGGCCATGAGACGCAACCGCCCCGTGCCCGCCGACACCCCGCAGGACGCCCCCCGCATCGACCCGCCCAAGTCCTCCGCGGCCGGTCTGCCCGCGGTCCTCAACAGCGTCCGCCAGGTCGGGGAGAACGCCGGGGTGCGGCGCGGCCTGCCCGCCATGCTCGCCCTCAACCAGAAGCGCGGCTTCGACTGCCCGGGCTGCGCCTGGCCCGAGGGCGACAAGCGCCACCGCGCCGAGTTCTGCGAGAACGGCGCCAAGGCCGTCGCCGAGGAGGCCACCACCCGGCCCCTGGGCGCCGACTTCTTCGCCGAGCACCCCGTGAGTGAGCTTGCGGAGCGCTCCGGGTACTGGCTCGGGCGGCAGGGGCGGCTCACGCAGCCCCTCCACCTGGCCGAGGGCGCCGACCACTACACGCCCATCCCGTGGGACGACGCCCTGGAGCTCATCGCCGCCGAGCTGCGCGGCCTGGACACCCCCGACCAGGCCGTCTTCTACACCTCCGGGCGCACGAGCAACGAGGCCGCCTTCGCCTACCAGCTGCTCGCCCGCCAGCTGGGCACCAACAACCTGCCCGACTGCTCCAACATGTGCCACGAGTCCTCCGGGTCGGCCCTCACCGAGACCCTGGGCGTGGGCAAGGGCAGCGTCTCCCTGGACGACCTCCACCAGGCCGACCTCATCATCGTCGCCGGGCAGAACCCCGGCACCAACCACCCCCGCATGCTCACCGCCCTGGAGCGCGCCAAGAGGAACGGCGCCCGCATCGTCACGGTCAACCCCCTGCCCGAGGCCGGGATGCGCGAGTTCCGCAACCCCCAGCACCCCGGCGGGCTGCTGGGCCGCGGCACTCAGCTCACCGACGTGTTCGCCCAGATCCGGCTGGGCGGCGACCTCGCCCTGTTCTCCGCGGTCAACCGCATCCTGCTGGAGGCCGACCGCGAGGACGCCCCCGTCCTGGACCACGCGTTCATCGACGCCCACACCCACGGCTTCGACCTGTTCGCCAAGGAGCTCCTGGAGGAGCCCGCCGACGCCTTCTGGGCCCGGGTGGAACGCGACACCGGCCTGGAGCGCCCGCTCATCGAGGAGATCGCCGCCATGGCCATCGCCTCCGAGCGCACCGTCGTGTGCTGGGCCATGGGCCTGACCCAGCACAAGCACTCCGTCCCCACCATCCGCGAGGTCGTCAACTTCCTGCTGCTGCGCGGCAACGTCGGCCGCCCCGGCGCCGGGGTGTGCCCGGTGCGCGGGCACTCCAACGTGCAGGGCGACCGGACCATGGGCATCTTCGAGCGGCCCGCCGAGGCGTTCCTGGACGCGCTGGGCGCCGAGTTCGGCTTCGCCCCGCCGCGCGAGCACGGCCACGACACCGTCAACGCCATCCGCGCCATGGCGGCGGGGGACGTGCGCGTCTTCTTCGCCATGGGCGGCAACTTCGTCGCCGCCACCCCCGACACGCACGTCACCGAGGACGCCATGCGCCGGGTGCGGCTGACCGTCCACGTGTCGACCAAGCTCAACCGCTCCCACGTGGTCACCGGCACCCGCGCGCTCATCCTGCCCGCGCTGGCCCGCAGCGACCGCGACATCCACGACGGGAGGGACCGCTGGGTGACGGTCGAGGACTCCATGAGCCGCGTCCACGCCTCGCACGGGGTGCTGCGGCCGCTGTCGGAGGAGATGCGCGCGGAGGTCGACATCGTCCGCGAGCTGGGCGCCCGCCTGTTCGGGCAGAGCCCGGTGGCCTGGGACGCGTTCGCCGACTACGACCGGATCCGCGACCACATCGCCGCCGTCGTGCCGGGGTTCGAGGACTTCAACGCCAGGGCCCGGCAGCGGAACGGGTTCACCCTGCCGCACGCGCCGCGCGACCACCGGCGCTTCCCCACCGCCACCGGCAAGGCCAACTTCACCGCCAACGGCACCTACGCGCCCGAGGTACCCGAAGGCCGGCTGCTGCTCCAGACCCTGCGCTCGCACGACCAGTACAACACCACCGTCTACGGCCTGGACGACCGCTACCGCGGCATCACCGACGGGCGGCGCGTGGTCCTGGTCAACCCCGAGGACGCCGCCGAACTCGGCCTGGCCGACGGCGCCTACACCGACCTGGTGGGCGAGTGGCCCGACGGCCGCGAACGCCGCGCCCCGCACTTCCGGGTGGTCCACTACCCGACCGCCCGCGGCTGCGCCGCCTCCTACTTCCCCGAGACCAACGTGCTGGTGCCGCTGGACTCCACCGCCGACATCAGCAACACGCCCACCTCCAAGTCGGTGGTGGTCCGCTTCGAGCCCGACACCGGCCTGTAGCCGCCGCGGCGG
>NZ_JBJJBV010000415.1:0-4187 GCF_045446735.1 Nocardiopsis protaetiae | reverse complement strand
GTTCTCAGAAAGCCCGGAAGGCTCAGAAGGTGACGGTCACGAACTCCGTGGCGGCCGCGTTGCGCACCACCACCGACTCCACGTCCTGCGGGGCGACGTCGACGGACCCGCCCGGGCGGCTGCCGCCGGCGGCCGACTCGGCGGAGACCGTCCAGGTGGCGGCGACCTCGACGCGGCCGTCCCGGGTGTGGACGACCACCTCGCACTCCTCGCCCTCCGGGATGCCGGTGATGAACGACTCCAGGCGCAGGCCGGCGGACTCCGGTACCAGGGTCACCGTGGCGGCGGCCCCGGTGTCGGGGTCCTCCCGGGCGGCGATCACGGTGCCCGACGCCAGCTGGGACACCTCCGACCCCGGCGACCCGGCGGGCATCAGCACCCGCCCGACGACGCCCCCGACCCCGGCCAGCACCACCCCGGCCAGGACGGCGGCCAGGGCCAGCCGCAGGGTGCGGCGGCGGCGCTCGCCCGCGCGCTCGGACCCCGCCCGCCGGACGGTGGCGCGCAGCAGGGCCTGGCTCCCGGCGGGCGGCGGACCCTCCAGGAAGGCCTCCGGGGGCAGCTCGCCCAGGGCGTCGCGGACGGCGAGCAGCTCGCGCAGCTCCACCCGGCACGGCTCGCAGCCCGCCAGGTGGGCCTCCAGCGCGGCGGCCTCCGCCGGGGCCAGCGCCCCCAGGGCGTAGGCGCCCAGCAGTTGCGGGTCATGGGTCCCCGCGGTCATCGGGCCACCCCCTTCCCCTGCGACGGACGGCCGCCGAAGCGGCGGCGCAGCGCCTGGAGCGCGTGGTAGGAACGCGACTTGACCGTCCCCTGCGGCACCCCCAGCACCTCGGCGGCCTCGGCCACGCTGCGCCTGCGGAAATATACCTCGATCAGGACCGCGCGGTGGTCGGCCGAGAGGCTGTCCAGCGCGTCCATCACCGTGATCGCGTCCACCACCGAATCGGCGTGGTCGCCCAGCATGGGCTCGACGTCGGGGGCGGGTGCCACCTCCGCGGGCCGCGCCTTGCGGGCCCGGGCCCGGTCGATGACGAGGTTGCGCGCCACGGTCAGCAGCCAGCCGCGCACCGAGCCCTTGGAGTTCACGAGCACGTCGGGGTTGCGCCAGGCCCGGATGAAGGTCTCCTGGACGATGTCCTCGGCCGCGGCCCGGTCACCCGTCAGGCGGGTGGCGTAGGCCAGCAGCGCCCTGCCGTGCTCGTTGTACAGAGAACGGATCAGCGCCTCGTCCTCGGCGTCGCGCCGTCGACGCGAGCCCCACAGCGCCATCCATCCCTCCTCCCGCGGCGGTTTCCGGGCCCCCAGACTGGCGGACGCCGGTCCCGGGCGCAATCCCCTGGGCGCTTCGGTCGGAAGGGAGGGGCCTCTGGGCGGGGGAGGGAGTCGAGCCCCGCCCAGAGGCCCCGGGATCGCTCCGGGCGCGTGGTCAGTAGCCGCTGCCGTCGGAGTCGCCATAGCCATTGCCGTAGCCGTTGTCGGCGCTGTCGTCGCCACCGCCGCCGGTGTTGCCGCCGCCGGTGACGGCGTCGCCGGCGATCGCGCCGGTCGGGGTGACCGCGAACCAGACGTCGTTCACGCCGTGGCCGGTGGTGTCGCCGGGGGCGGCGTCCTCGGCGTAGCGGTACAGCGCCCACCCGTTCAGGGTCGCCTGGTCCAGCCGGCCCTCACGCGCCACCGAGTCGAACAGGGAGGCGTCCAGGCCGTCGGAGAAGCCGAACTCCGCCATCGCCAGGACCGGGGGCCAGATGTCGGCGCAGTCGTCGACGCAGGTCGCCGTGGGCGGGTCCGCCGAGTCCTCCTCGAACCGGTACAGGGTGAAGCCCTCGTCGTCGACGACGATGTCGCCCAGCACGGGGTCCTGCCGGACCCCGAAGCCCTGCGGGCAGTAGCCCTCGGTCCAGGGCTCGTCCGCGGCCCGGGTGCCGAGCGGGCTCACCGCGTACCAGACGTCCTGGGCGCCCTCGCCGTTGGTGTCGCCGGGGGCGGCGTCGGCCGCGTAGCGGTACAGCGGCCACCCGTCCAGGGTCACCTGCTCGGTGCCGTCCTCGCGTTCGATACTGCCCAGCAGGTCGTCGCCGCCGGGGATGGTCATCTCCTCGGCCGCGGTGACCGGGGGCCAGTTCTCGGCGCAGGCGTCATAGCACTCCGAGGCCCCCGAACCGGCGGTGTCGTTCTCGAAGCGGTACAGGGTGAAGCCGTCGGCGTCGGTGACGATCTCGCCGAGCGCCTCGTCCCCGCGCAGGGACAGTTTCAGCGCGTCCGCGGGGGCTCCGGACGCCGGTGCGGCCTCCTCCGGCTCCTCGCTCTCCACGGGGTACAGGTCCTCCGCGGGCGCGGCGGCCGCGTAGGGTTCGGCGTTCCCACAGCCGGTGAGCAGGACCAGCCCGAGCACTCCGGCGGCCAGGGGGGAGAACTTCTTCGCACGCATGCTCCGCGTTCCTTCCATCGTTTCCGGTCCCGGGCTGCGATCAGATCCGCGGCTGCTGAGTCCCGGCCCGAAGTTCCACGGTCACCAGGTACACGCACGCCCGCCGGAGCCGGTTCAAACTTTTTCCGGTCAGGAGGAAGCGGCGGTGCGGACGGCGTCGGCGAGGGTGTTGGGGGAGCCGCGCCAGGGGGCGCCGTGGCCGGGGAGCACCCACGAGGCGGCCACGCCCTCCAGCCGGCGCAGGGAGTCGAGCGCCAGGGCGGGGTCGTCGGTGAACGGCGCGGGCTGGAGCCCGGTCCGGCCGGTCAGCACGTGGCGGGTGGTGAGCGCGTCGCCGACGAACACGGCGTCGGCAAGGGGGACGTGGACGGCGATACTGCCGGGGGAGTGGCCGGGCAGGGCGATCACGCGCGGCGAGCCGGGCAGCGGCAGCACGTCGCCGTCCGCGACCTCGGTGACCTCGCCCAGGTAGGCCGTGCGCAGCCCGCCCTTGCGCAGCGCGTACGCGAAGAACCCCAGGGTGGGCAGGGCGCGCATCGGGCCGAAGGAGACCTTCGGCTTGTCGCCGCCGCGGGCGCGGTCGGCGTCGCCGGGGTGGACGTGCACGGGCACCCCGTGGTCGCGGCGCAGGCGCTCGGCGAAGCCCAGGTGGTCGCTGTCGCCGTGGGTCAGGACGACGCCCCGGATGTCCTCGACGGACCGGCCCATCGCCGCGAGTTCGGCGCGCAGGTCGCGCCAGTGCCCGGGCAGCCCCGCGTCGATCACCGTGATGCCCTCCGGCGTCACGACGAGGTGGACGGCGACGATGTCGTTGCCGATGCGGTGCAGGTGCGGTCCGAGTCGCATGGCCGTCCTCGCCCGTGGAGTTCTCGGATGGATGATGGCTATGCTAAGTAGCCATCATGGCTTACGTCAATAGCCATCAATGGAGGAGGACCATGCCCACACCCGACCGGACCTCGCGTGCCGCGATCGTCGCGGCCGCCCGAGACCTCCTGGAATCCGGCGGCCCCGCCGGGATCACGATGCAGGCCGTCGCCGGGCGCGTCGGCGTTCGCGCACCCTCGCTCTACAAGCGGGTCCGCGACCGCGACGCCCTCGTCACCCTGGTGGCGCGGGCGACCGCCGAGGAGCTCGGCGCCCGGCTCCAGGCGTGCGAGGGCACGTTCGCCGTGCTCGCGCGCACCTACCGCGCGTTCGCCCACGAGCGCCCGGAGGGGTTCCGGCTCATGTTCGCGGTCGACGCGGCGGCCGAGGAGATGGGGCGGGCGAGCATGCCCGTGATCGAGGCGGCCCGCGTGCTGGTGGGCGAGGCGCGGGCCCTGGACGCCGCCCGGCTGCTCGCGGCCTGGGTGACGGGGTTCGTCACCATGGAACTCGCCGGCGCGTTCCGGTTCGACGGCGACGTGGACCGGGCCTTCGAGTTCGGCCTCGAACACCTGGTGGCGGGCCTGCGCCCCTGACCTGCGGACGGTATCAGGGGCCTCCTCCGGCGCCGGAGCACCCTCCGGCACCGGTCCTGCCGTACGGGGCGGGCCGTCACCCCTCTCCCCGGTCACCGTCCGTTCCGCCGTCGTCGGGTGCTTCGGTCGCCCAGCCGCGGAAGTGCCAGACGTTGCGCTGCCCGCCGGGGCGGGGTTCGTACACCGCCCGCTGGGACACCTGGCCGGGGACGGCCAGGAGCGCCCCCAGGTCCGAGGCGGGCACCTCGTAGATCTCCCACCGGTCGAAGACGCCCCTGACCTCCACCCCGTCCCAT
>NZ_JBJJBV010000414.1:0-4218 GCF_045446735.1 Nocardiopsis protaetiae | reverse complement strand
CGGTAGAACAGCATGTGGAGCCTCTGGTGGGGCGGGTTTTCTTGGTCGTTAATCCATCTACCAGGGGCTTCTTGCTGTTCAGAAGGGCTTCAGGGAGACCGGTACGGGGCTGTGACCTGCACCTTCAGGATGAAAAAGGCTCACTGGCCGCGTCGTGCTCGGACGCTCACCATCGGTCCCACAGGACATTCCTCGGCGGGCACCGACACGGCGGCGTCGGCGCCGCACTCGGCACTGCGCCGCCGGGGAGTGGCGGCCATGGACGATGCCCCGAACAGAGCGGAGCCGGACGATGAACGGAATACACCTGGACGACCTGCTGGACTCGGTGGTCGAAGCGCTCGACCTCTCCGGCGTTCCCATGCCGCCCCGCGTGGCCCGGCGCATCTCCGCCGTCCGCGTCGCCCTCGAACACGCGCGCAACACCGACGACGCCCACGAGGCCCTCCAGCTCCTCGACCTCGCCCTCGAAACCCACCGGAGCGCGCGATGAACCTTTTCACCCCACTCTGCGGCGAAAGCCGACTCGACCGTTCCGGCATCCGCCGCTCCTGCCTCCTCGACCGTGGCCACGACGGCGAGCACGAGGACGCCCGCGGCGACCGCTGGGAACCTCCGGGCCTGGTCCTCGAACGCCTCCGGGCCACCTGGGGGCGCACCCACCGCATCGCCTGGACCGGTGCTCTGTGGATGGCCACCCACCGAGACCCTTCCGTCCCCTGGCGCACCGAGATCGAACCCACCCCGGAACAGCTCGAAGAACGCCTGCGCACCCGCTCCCGCGCGACCCCCTCGCGCATCCCGCCCCAACCCCACAACCCGGACCGGTGAGCAAGAAGCAGCGGCGGCTCAGCCGTTCTCCCTCGCCGGGTGGTAGCGCAGGCCTTCCTGTCCCGGGATCAGAAAACCGGTGCCGTGCCACTTCTCGGGGCTGCCGCCCAACTCCTCTGCGCTGGTGAGAGCGGAGACCTCCAACCCGATCACCCCGAGCAGAAACGGAACACGAGCGAAGGCCTGCGCCCCGATCTCGGCGAACCAGTCGTCCACGGTGCCGGACCGATACCAGGAGACCCCGTCCTCATAGGCGAGCCCGACCCGCTCCAACGCCCCACCGGGGATGTAGAAGACCAGCCAGTGCGGGTACTCCTCCGGCCGGATCGCGAAGAGCCCGCACACGCCCCCCCGCCCGTTCGGCAGCGTGACTTTACCGAACAACCGTTCGCCATTTCTGAAGGAGGTCATCGCACAAGCAACCGGCACCTGCTCCTCGGGCTCCACATCCCGGCGGCGGTACCACTCACCCACCCCGGCCGCGGCCGAGACACTCTCCACCAACGCGCCAAAGCAGCCGTCGTCACGGCTGCCCACCTCGATCGCCAGCTGATAGAAGCCGTTCAGCCAGACCGTTTCGTCCCGGAAGGAAATCGGATCGTCCACCCCCCGATCCTGCCCCACAACCCCGGTAACCCTCAGCCCCAGGGGCCTCACCCATGCACGCTAACCGGGTGATACCCCAGTCCACCGTCCCCCGGCATCAAGTAGGCGATTGCTGAAGTCTCGGGAACTCGGCCGCCCAGCTCTGCGAAGTCGGTACAGCCAGAGGTCTCGAAGCCGATGAGCCCCAGCCGAAAGGGGGTTTTGGCGAACGCTCGTGTGCCAATCTCTCCGAACCACGCATTGAGCACGGGCGAACTCACATACGAGTCGCGACCACAAGAGACAAGACCGGTGGCCTCCAATGCCCCCATGGGTATGCCGAAGTCCAGCCAGTCGGACTCCCCGCCCCACTCCTGGCTGCGCACTGCCATCACATGGCAGACGACCTCGATCCCACCGGGTAGGCGTACCCGCCCTCGCAGCGCATGGAATTCGGCGAGAGAGGCGGCCGTGCAGGGAACGGACACCTGCTCCTCCGGCTCCAGATCCTTGCGGCCATAACAGCCCTGGACCCCCGCGGCACCCCAAACGGCCTGCAAAAACGCCTCGAAAGAGGCGTCATCCCTGGTGCCGGTCTCGATGGCCAACTCATACGAGCCGCCACACCAGTTGGGGTGATACAAGAAAGACGAGGGGGAGTTCACCCACCGATTATGCCTTCCCCCTCAAAGCCCCGTACGCACTCGCAGCACCATCCCTGCCTAAAGCGCAGCGCGCCCCCATGGTTGCGGTTCTACGCGGCCGCCGATCTCCTGGCCAGTCAACTTTGATCACCAGTAGGCAAGCTTGACCACCGGCCTGCCGCTCTTGGTCTCGCTCTCGTGCCCCGCAGGATTCTCGGTCGCAGCCGAGTTCGGCGGTGTGAAGTCGCGCAGGCCTTGAGCCTGTGTCAGCGCTCATGCCACAGTGTTCGGATGGTGCTGGCTCGCCCACCGCCGAGCACATATAACGCCAAGATAACGTCCCGCGTTTTCCCGGGTCATTAGCCCAAGCCCCGCGCATGCGGGGATGGACCGGGCGCTTTGAGCCAGAGCCGTTCGCCCTCGACCCAAGCCCCGCGCCCGCGGGGATGGACCGCTCGCGGAGTACTGGGACCCCGACACCGACCCCCAAACCCCGCGCATGCGGGGATGGACCAGCGGTCGGCTGGGTGATCAGGCGGCGGTAGCCCCAAACCCCGCGCACGCGGGGATGGACCGACGCGCGCGCTTTCGGACCCGTCCGCCAGCATCCAAGCCCCGCGCACGCGGGGATGGACCGGCGTAGGCGGCGAGGCCGTCCTCGATGTGGCTCCAAACCCCGCGCACGCGGGGATGGACCGATCCGGTCCTGCATGGACGAGACCCACGCAGCCCAAACCCCGCGCACGCGGGGATGGACCGCGCTCGCCAGGGCGGCGGTCGGCGCGCTCGGCCAAGCCTCGCGCACGCGGGGATGGACCGGTGTTCGCCGTCTGGTCCTCTGCCGTGGCGACCCAAGCCCCGCGCACGCGGGGATGGACCGACGGGCGGGGCCTGCCGGTACTGGCGGCACACCAAGCCCCGCGCACGCGGGGATGGACCGGTGGCGTCCTACCTGGACCTGCCCACGGACAACCAAGCCCCGCGCACGCGGGGATGGGCCGGGTTGTGTCGGGGCGGGGATCATGTCGCTGCGCCAAGCCCGCGCACGCGCGGGGTTCACCGGCCCGGCGGCGGTGCGCCGTCCTCAGGCGATCTGGAACCTCTGTTCCCCGAGCTCGACCTCGACCCGAAGCGAGCCGCCCAAAGCCTCTATGTACCGGCGCAGCGTGTCGATCTGTGCGCGCTCGATGTCCCCGCGTTCAATACTGGAGACCCGGTTCTGGCTGACGTTCAGGCGTTCGGCGAGCTGTACCTGTGTCAGCTCGGCCTCTTCCCGTAGCTCGCGCAGCCGGTGGACGAGGACTGCTTCCAGCATCTCCCGCTTGTGCTCGTTCACCGCACGGCGGTCCACCGGGCGCTTGTTCAGCATGTCTTGCAGGCTCGTGCTCATGCTTCTCCATCACAGCCGTGCGAGGTGTTCGTCGAACAGGTCGTCTGCGACCTTGATGTTCCTCGTGTACCACTTGTCCCAGTTGTAGGACTTGTCTCCGGCAACGAGCATGACGGCACGCCGCCGGGGGTCGAAAGCGAACAGGACGCGTACTTCGGAGCGACCTTTGGAACCCGGGCGCAGCTCCTTCATGTTCCTGTGTCGGGACCGGTGGATCGTGTCCACCAGGGGCCGCCCGAGTGCAGGGCCGAACTCGGCCAGGATCTCAAGTGCGGCAATCACTTGTTCGTACGAATCGGTGTCGAGCCGGTGCAGCCACGGCTCTATCAGGTCCAGGTCTATCGTCCACACGATGGTAACGCTACAACTTGTGTGTTGTAAACCATGTGCGTTTTGAGTATCTCATGCCTCCCACGCATAGAGGTGTGTTGTCCGCAGGTGGGGCGAAGACCTTCAGGGTCGGCGTCCCCTCGTGGCTCAGCCTGCGGTGGGCTGCTGGTCTTCCCCGGCGAACACCTCGTCGAACACCTGCCGTGCCTGGGCCCGTGCCTGCTCGGACACCGGTCCCTTGCGACTCTCATAGTCGGCCAGGTACTCGTCCATTACCTGCCCCCGTAGCTCTCGTTCGACGGCCGCGGCGATGACACCCCCCTGTTTGCCCAAGCCCCGCGCACGCGGGGATGGGCCACAGGGCTGAAGCGTGATGAGTCGGCTATAGGTCGCCCTCAGGCCCCCCGAGGGCCAGGACGAGGTGCTCGTTGTCGCCGT
>NZ_JBJJBV010000413.1:0-4235 GCF_045446735.1 Nocardiopsis protaetiae | reverse complement strand
AGGTCAGATCGACCTGTCGTGGTGAGGTCGGGCCGGTTGTCGGGGGTGAGGGGCTCCTCGCCCAGGCGTGTGCGGACCTCGTTGATCTCCTCCAGCACCCGGGGGTCGTGGCGGGTGTAGGCGCTGGCGGGGATGAGGAGTTCCAGGACGTCGGGGAGGTTGTCGGCGCGGCGCCTGCCCGCGGCCAGGTCGGCGGCGAAGAACACGGCGAGCTCCGAACGCGGGAGCTTGCGGACCACCCCCGCGTCGATCAGGTCCTTGATGGCGCGCTTGGCGGTGGAGAGGCTGAGGGTCCCGCAGGAGCGGGCGACCAGGGTGTCCAGGCACAGGAAGCACCAGCGGCCGTCACGGTCGGCGGTGTCGGCGATGATCGAGGCGGCCGTGTGGGCCCGGAGATTGGGGAAGACCCCGCTGCGAAGAGCGTCGACCACCCAGATGGCCGGGATGAACCCGATGCCGTCCATCGCCCCCAGGGGGCGTTTGCGGGGGATAGGGCCGGGGATCTGACCCTGGTTTTGGACATGCGCAATCGAGGGACTAGAATTCACACCTAGCCACCTTCCTGAGGGTTAGGCAGGACAGGTCGGTCAGGAGCCGTCATGGTGTTGGTAGCACCAGGCGGCTCCGAATTTTTTTCCGTGGCTTTCGCGCCACGGATTGTGTTCGTGTGTGCAGTCTAGGGCCGGTCAGAGGGTGTCGAAGCCCGAATGCACCACTTTTTCGTTCGCGTTTTCGAGCCGCGGGCCATTTCGACAGATAATGTCCGAATATGTGAAGATCTGCGGGAATTGGCGCTTTTTCCGTCGGTCCCAACAGAGGCGGAGACCGGCATTCTCCCAGGTCAGCCGGTGTCGCATGTGCGCGAGGGCACTCGTGCCCTGAATCCCGGCCGTTGTCCGGCGGCACACGGCCGCCGGACAAGGTCGCGCACCGCCTGGATCAGACGCCTTCGCGCAGGTACAGGTCGCGCAGCAGGCCGATCTCGCCGCCGTGATGCGAGACCTCGACCAGCGCGTGCAGCGCGAGCTTCAGATAGGTCTCATCGGCCCAACCGCCCGGGCCCGTGCCGATCGGCGCCAACAGGCGCTCATCCCCGAGGGCCGCGATGCGGGAGATAAAGTGGTCCCAGTCCTCGGCGAGCGCCCGGACGCCCTCCTTGGCGGTGCCCGGCCATGCGTGGCGGTCGCCGAACTCCGGGACGTCCTCGAAGAAGTGGATCACATAGCCGCGCAGGCAGAGGGCGCCGATGTGCCAGATGCGCCAGGCGATCGTCGTGAGGGGATCCGGCTTATCCGGACTCGATTCCGGAATGAGTACGGCGACGCGGAAGACACCGTCGTCTCCGGGGCGGACACCGATGCAGTCGTCGGCCGGCTCCCAGTGGTACTCGGCGTCGGTCAGGCCCTCAAGGCGCCCGAACAGCCGGGATCGCGCGCGTTCGAAGATCGCGAGAACGTCCCGCGTGGCGGGGTCGGCCATGATCGTGTCGGCCATGTCGGCTCCAGGGCTCGGTGGTTTCGGGGGTCGGTCGGTGTCGCGCACCGGTCGGGCCGGGCCCGCCGTCGGGGGGCTGCGCCTCGGGGGTACCGGGGTCGCGTCGGGATTCAGAACACGTCGCGCAGGGTCTCCAGAAGGCGGGCGATGTTCGCCTCGTCACGGCGGTAGTAGGTCCACTTGCCCCGGCGGGTGGTGACGACCAGCCCGGCCCGCCGCAGCATGGCGAGATACTGCGAGGTGGTCGACTGCCCCAGGCCCGCACGCCGCTGGATGTCGCTCACGCAGACGCCGATCTCGACGTCCTCGGGCTCCTGGCCGGGGAAGCTCATCGGCTCCTTGAGCCACACCAGCATCTGGCGGCGGGCCGGGTTGGACAGGGCCTGGAACACGGCCAGCAACTCGTCTTCCGAGAACATGTGGCGATCGTAACGCAGGATCATATTGGTAATTCGCGATATGACGATCTATGGTCGGTGCATGCCTACTTCGATGCGTGTGATGGAACTCGTCCGCTTCGGTGACGCGGACACCGCGTTCACCGCCCGGGAGCTGCCACGACCCACCCCCGGCCCCGGTCAGGTACTGGTGCGCGTGGTGGCCACCTCCGTGAACCCCCTCGACCTCCAGACCCGGCGCGGCGACTACCGGGACGAGGTGGCGTTGCCCACGGTGATCGGCAACGACGTGTCCGGCGTGGTGGTCCAGACCGGCCCCGGGGCGGACGACTTCCGGTCGGGCGACGAGGTCTGGTACCTGGCGCCGATCTTCGCCGGACAGGGGACCTACGCCGAGTTCCACGTGGTCGACCAGGCCCTGGTCGCCCTCAAGCCCGAACGGTTGTCGCACGTCGAGGCCGCCGGCCTCGCGCTCGTGGGCATGACGGTGTGGGAGGCGCTGGTCGAACGCACCAGGGTACGGGCCGGGGAGCGCGTCCTGGTGCACGGCGGAGCGGGCGGGGTCGGCTCGGCCGCCATCCAGCTCGCCAAGGCGCTGGGAGCCGAGGTGGTGACCACCGCACGGGCGAGGGACCACGAGTTCGTCACCGGGCTGGGGGCCGACGTCGCGATCGACTTCTCCGCCGGTGACCCCGCGTCCCAGGTCCGTGAGCTGGGCGGGGTGGACGTCGTGCTGGACACGGTGGGCGGGGACACCCTCACCCGCAGCCCGGAGGTCCTCACCGACCGGGGCCGTGTGGTGTCCATCGTGGACACCCCCGAACCCCAGAACCTGCTCGCCGCGTGGGGCGTGAACGCGACCTACCACTTCCTCTTCGTCAGCCCCGGCAGGGAGAAGCTCGAAGCCCTCGGCCGCCTGGTCGACCGGGGCGAACTCCGGCCGGTGGTCGGCGCCGTGCTGCCGCTGACCGACATCGCACAGGCGCACGCGCTCCTGGAGGGCGGCTCCTCCGGCGAGGGCCGCAGGCGCCCGCGCGGCAAGATCGCCATCGCCGTGCAGCCCCAGGACGAGACGCTCCACCAGGGGACGCCTTCGCCTTGAGCGGCGCGGCCGTCCCGCCCCGGGAGGGCCGCCGGTCGTCGGCCGCCGATGTCGGCCGACCTTCGCTTCGCATGCGGGGTTCCCTTTGGTCAGGACCTCGGGCGAGGGCGTCCGGTGACGGGTCCGGTGTCCGGGATCGGGGTGTGGGGGCGCATCCAGGTGGGGGGTTGGTAGGTCCAGGTGGGGCCGGTGGGCAGGTGGCGCCACCAGTAGCCGAGGCGGTGGAAGTCGGCGGGGGTGGGGTGGCGGGGGAAGTTGTTGAAGTGTTGGCCGGGGCCCGGGGTGTTGATGTCGGTGCGGGCGGGGAACTCGTAGCGCCACAGGTGTTCTCCGGCCTGGGTGGCCAGGTGGAAGCGCATGGCTCCGTGGAGGGAGCCGTCGGGCATCACTCCGTGCAGGTCCACCCGGTCGGGGGCTTCGATGGCCGTGGCGAACCCGGCGGTGGTGGCGGCTGCGGCGAGTTCGGCGGCGGGGTCCATGGTGTGCTCCTCGGGTCGGGGCGTCGGGCGCGGGGGTGCGCGGATGAGCGCGGCCGGGTCGGCGGGACGGGGGTCGCCTATCAGCCGATTCCGTGGTCGGGGCAGCCGGTGGCGTCGGTCTGGGGTCGGGGGCATTCGTCGTTCCAGCACGGTGCCGGGTTGTCGGGGGTGGGGGTGCGGTCGCGGGCGCGTTGAGTGCGGGTCCGCAACGTCGTGGTCTGGGCCCGGGGCTTTTCCGCCTCGCGCTGTTCGGGGTCGGGGGAGAAGGGGATGACTTTGCCCATCGGTGTGGTGCTCCTCGTTCTGGGTGGGTGGTGCTCGGGTGGGTGGCCGCGCCCCGGCCCCCTCGTGTGGCGGGGCGCGGCCGTTGGCGCCCGCCCGCCCGGGCTTTGGGGCGGCTCCGGACGGGCGGGGGTCAGGGGGTGGTGGTTCCGGCGGCCAGCAGGGCGCGGACCTGGGACTCGATGAACCGGCGGTGGCCGCCCAGGGTGCGCAACGAGTGCAGACGGCCCTCGTCGGCCCAGCGGGTCACGGTCTTGGGGTTCACGCGGAAGAGAGCGGCGACCTCGGTCGGGGTCAACAGCGAGGGCATCGGTAGGGGTGGGGGTGTGGGGGAGTCCATCGGGTCCTTTCGGTTTCGGGTGGGTGTGGGGCGGCGGAGAAATGGCCGCCGCCCCACGTCGGCCCCGCGTGGTGCCTCACTGACCTGGCGGGGCCGGTTCGAGGGGCGGGGGCGGCGGGCGATGTGCGCGCCGCCCCCGC
>NZ_JBJJBV010000412.1:0-4256 GCF_045446735.1 Nocardiopsis protaetiae | reverse complement strand
GACCCGCCCGCCCGGGATCCGCGCAGAGCCCATGCCGAGAAAGGTCCTCCCACGCCGTGAAGGCTTCCGAGACCCCTTTGTTGAAACTGATCCAGCAGGGTCACCAGTTCGTCATCCCGATCTACCAGCGCGCGTACTCCTGGACCGCCGCGGAGTGCGACCAGCTGATGGCGGACATCGAGAGAGCGGGCGGCGACGACGGCCTGACGTCGCACTTCACCGGTTCGATCGTGTACGTGGAGAAGGGGTTGTCGAACCTGACGACCCAGGAGCCCCACCTCGTCATCGACGGCCAGCAGCGGATGACCACGGTGATGCTGCTGATCGCGGCCCTGGCCCGTACCCTGGAAGGCCTCCCGGAGGGCACGCCCGCACCGTTCGCCGATTTCTCCCCCAAGAAGCTGCGCAACCGCTACCTGGTGAACAACGACGAGGAGGGAGAGGATTACTTCAAACTCCTGCTGTCGGAGAAGGACCGGGAAACGCTGAAGGCGATCATCCTCGGCACCCCCCTGCCGTCGAATCCCTCGGAGAGCGTGAACAACAACCACCGGCGTTTCCTGGAGCACCTCACCAAGCCGAGCACGGACCTCGGAGCCGTGTGCCGCGGACTGGCGAAACTGGTCGTCGTCGACATCCGGCTGGACCGCACGTCGGACAACCCGCAGCTGATCTTCGAGTCCATGAACTCGACCGGGTTGCAGCTGTCGCAGGCCGACCTCATCCGCAACTTCGTGCTGATGGGCTTGAAACCGACCCTCCAGGAGAAGCTGTACACCACCTACTGGCGGCCGATGGAGACGGATTTCGGGCAGGCCGCCTACGAGAAGCAGTTCGACGACTTCGTACGGCACTACCTCACAGTCGTGACCGGTGAGATCCCGCGCTTCGACGACGTCTACGGGGCCTACAAGAAGTACGCGCGGACCTTCACCTCCGGTGGCGCGGAGATCGAGGCCCTGGTCCGTGAGCTGCACTCCTACGCACGGCGGTACTGCGCCGTCGCCCTGGGCCAGGAGAGCGACAAGGTGCTCGCCGCGGCGTTCAAGGACCTGAGAGAAATCAAGGCGGACGTGGTCTACCCACTACTGCTGGAGCTCTACACCGACTATGAACGCAGTGTCCTCCAGCGCGACGACCTGGTATCGATCGTCGACATGGTCACGTCCTACATCTTCCGCCGCGCCGTCTGCCGCGTGCCGACGAACTCGCTCAACAGGACCTTCAGCACCTTCACCAAAGCGATCGACAAGGAACGGTACGTCGAGAGCGT
Organism: Nocardiopsis protaetiae; assembly: GCF_045446735.1. Lineage (NCBI taxonomy): Bacteria > Bacillati > Actinomycetota > Actinomycetes > Streptosporangiales > Nocardiopsidaceae > Nocardiopsis > Nocardiopsis protaetiae. The sequence continues at coordinate 2,983 of NZ_JBJJBV010000412.1, read as the reverse complement.
CCAGGCGCACCTGCTGGGTTTGAAGAGCTACCGGGCCTTCCCCTCGGACCAGCAGTTCACCGCCGAGTTGACCACGGCCAACATGTACAACTTCAAGCGTCGGTCATACCTGCTGCGTAGGTTGGAGAACTTCGGTAGGAAGGAGCACGTGTCGATCGAGGACTACACGATCGAGCACATCCTGCCTCAGAACGAGAACCTCTCGGAGCAGTGGCGCGCGGACCTCGGCCCGGATTGGGACCTGGTGCAGGAGCGCTACCTGCACACGCTCGGCAACCTGACGCTGACCGGCTACAACTCCGAGTACAGCGATCGCCCGTTCGTCCAGAAGCGGGACGTGGAGGGCGGTTTCCGGGAGAGTCCGCTCCGTCTGAACAAGGGGCTCGGCGCCCTCGACACCTGGAACGAACAGGCCGTCGTAGACCGTGCCGACCGGCTGGCCGAGCAAGCCTTGATGATCTGGCCCCGTCCCGCCCAACCCGAGGGCTTCCACAGTACCGACCGGATGAGCACCGAGTCCGGATACTCCATCGCGAACCATACGAAACTGGAGAACCCGTCCCTGCGGGCGCTGTTCGAAGAGTTCCGCGGCCGGGTGCTCGCCTTGGACGAGGCCGTCACGGAGACGTTCCTGAAGCACTACGTCGCCTACAAGGCCGAGACCAACTTCGTCGACGTGGTGGCGCGAAGCGACAGTCTGAAGCTCACCCTGAACATGCCCTTCGAATCGCTCCACGACGAACGTGGACTTGCGTGGGACGTAACCGGCAAGGGAAAGACGGGCAACGGCAACGTCCAGGTCATCCTGGGCTCCACAGCGGATCTCGGCCACATCATGGGCTTGGTGCGACAGGCCTACGAATTCCAGGTCGGCGAGTAGGAGAGGACGAGGGGGCTACCGCCTACGCACACGGACGGACGTCTGCCGACGGAGCACGGTTTCGGGTGGTGGCCGGGCGTCCGTCTCTTTTCCGTGGCCGGGAGGCGCCCGGCCTTCCATGAAATGTGACCCGGGGTTTCCGAACGGCACATTCCGACAATCAGACGCGAACAGCCATGAATCGAATATTGCAAGAAACCTGATAAGAAGGGTTATCAGTTCACGAAGTACATTTCATCGGTTTCTCTGGCTACCTTGATGGTCATCGCGTTTCCCAAACGCCCCGAGGTTCCCGCGGAACCCCTCGGCCCCGGGGACGCGACGGACCCATCCTCTCCGTGGCCTGTTCACCCGGGCCGCGCGCTTCCCTTAGAGGAACCATCGTGAACACCTTTCTCATCATCGTTCTCCCTTTGGCGGCGGGTGCGATCTGCGCCGCCCTCGGTTATCTGATCGCCCGGCACCGCGCCGGATCCGAGAACCGCGACCTCAGGGACGCGCGGATCCGCCTGGAGGCGGACCTGCGCGTCGTCGGAGAGCAGCGTGACCAGGCCCGGTCCCAGGTCGAAAAGCTCCACGAAGAACACGACGAGGCCCGGCGGGCGCAACGCGAGAGCGAATCCGCCGCGGCCGAGCAGGCCACCCGGCTGAACACCGTGTCGGAACGGGTCGGGAGGCTGGAGGCCGAGCTGGAGTCGGCCCGCGGCGACCACCGGCGGATCACCGGCGAGGCCGAAGGTCTGCGAACCTCCCTGGACGCGAGCGCTCAGCGGGCCCGCGACCTGGAGGGCACCTTGGCCACCACCGGCAAGGAGAAGGCCGCCCTGGAGGCGGTCGTCGAGGAGCTGAAGCGGCGCGTCGGCGGTTACGAGGCCGAGCTCGCGAAGCTGCGCACCGAGCGGACGGAGCTGGAGAAGCGCCAGGCCGAGGTGTCCGCCGCACAGAAGGAGCTGGAGAAGGTCCGTGAGGAGCACGGCCGCCTCCAGACGGAGCAGGTCGAGGCGACCGTGGCCAAGATGTTGGAGTCCTCCCGGGAGAAGCTCGCCGCCACCGCGGACGAGAAGCTGGGCACCACCGCCAAGGCGGTCACCGACAAGCTCCAGGAACTGGGCGTGCACCTGCGCGAGATCGACGGCAGGCGGACCTCGACCGAGGCGCGCCTGGGCGAACAGATCCAGAACCTGGCGGCGGAGAGCGTGCGCGGCCGCGCGCAGACCGAGGCGCTGGTCAAGGCTCTGCGCAAGCCCCAGGTGCGCGGGCGGTGGGGCGAGCTCCAGCTCAAGAAGGCCGTCGAGTTGGCGAACCTGCGCGAGCGCTGCGACTTCGACACCCAGGTCACGGTCACGGACGAGGAGGGGACCCAGCGGCCGGACATGGTCGTCAACCTCACCAACGGCCGCCGGATCGTGGTGGACGCCAAGGTCTCCCTCGACGCCTTCATGAACGCTGTGGAGGCGGGCGACGACGCCGAATATGCCCGTTTCATGGACGAGCACGCCGCGCAGGTCCGCAGGCACGTGGACGCGCTCTCCGCGAAGGAGTACTTCGTGAAGGTCGCGGGCAGCCCGGACTTCGTCCTCATGTTCCTGCCGAACGAGTCCCTGCTCCAGGCGGCGCTGGACCGCAAGCCCGACCTGTACGAGTACGCGCTCGGGAAGCGGATCATCATCGCCACCCCCACCGTGCTGGTCCCGATGCTGCGCACCATCGCCCTGTCCTGGGACGAGAAGGCGATGTGGGAGAACACGGAGAGGATCCACGAGCTGGGCCGGGAGATCTACGACCGGCTCGCCAAGGTCGGCGAGCACCTGGGGAAGCTGAAGGGCTCCCTCGACAAGTCGGTGGAGCACTACAACGCGACAATCGGCTCTCTGGAGGGCCGTGTCCTGCCGACCGCCCGCGGGTTCCGCGAGCTCGGCATCCGCGCCGCCAAGCAGCTCGCCGAGCTGACCCCCGTGGAGCGACAGACCCGGTCGCTGGTGGCCCCCGAACTCGTGCAGCCGGCCCCCGTGCCGGACGGACAGGATGCCGCCCACAACTGAGCGGGCGGGCAGGAAGAACGGGGTGAACGGCGCGGCCCCTCCCGGACGAATTCCGGGAGGG
>NZ_JBJJBV010000411.1:0-4273 GCF_045446735.1 Nocardiopsis protaetiae | reverse complement strand
CACCGCCGCGCCCCCGCCGGCGAACCCGTACCGCCCGGTGGCGACCCCGGCGCGCACCCCGCTGCGGCGGGTGCCGCCGGGCCGCCGCCACGCCCCGCTGGAGGGGCACCGCACCCCGGGGGAGGTGCACCTGCTGGCGCAGCAGGTGGCGGAGGTCCTGGCCGGGCGGCGCACCCCCGAGGCGATGCGGGACCGGGTCGGGACGGGGGTGCGCGAACAGCTGCGGCGGCTGCGCGGCGCGCTGCCGTGCCGGTCGGCGCCCCGGCTGGAGCGGGTCTTCCACCAGCGGGTGGGCGAGGGCCTGGAGGCGAGCGCGGTGATCGCCTGCGACCTGCGGGCACGGGTGTTCGCGTTCCGGGCCCGGCGCCGGGACGGGGTGTGGATCTGCACGGACCTGGAGACCGACGGATCGCTGCTCCGACCGATGCCGTAAATGCCCTGGATATTCCCTGGAGTGCGCGGATAGGGTCCGTCAGGGGCGGGACCCGCCCCTGACGGACACGGCCGACCGCATCCCCACGGTCGCGCCCGGAACGCGGTGGACCCGAACGCCGGGGCCGCCGCCCGACGAGCGAGGAGGGGCGCCCCCGGGCCCCGCGCCGGGGCGCCGACAGTCGTATGAAACCCACTGACATCGTTCACCTGCACACCGTCGGCGCGCCGACCCTGTCCCCCGACGGCTCGCGCGCGGTGTTCTCCGTGGTCCGCCCCGACCTGGAGGAGGACGCCTACCTCGGGTCGCTGTGGTCGGTGCCCACCGACGGCTCGGCCGCCCCGACCCGGCTGACCCGCGGCGACCGGGACCGGTCGCCGGTGTTCTCCCCCGACGGCCGCTGGATCGCATTCCTGCGCCCGGACGAGGACAAGCGGCCGCAGATCCACGTCCTGCCCGCCGACGGCGGCGAGGCCTGGAAGGTCTCCGCGCACCCGCTGGGCGCGGGGACCCCGGTGTGGAGCCCGGACTCGACCCGGGTGGCGTACACGGCGCGGATCCCCGAGGAGAAGCGGTACGTGGACGGCGAGCCCGCCAAGGAGCCGCCGCGCCGGATCACCCGCCTCAAGCACAAGCTGGACGGCATCGGCTACCTCAACGACCGGCCCGAGCACGTGTTCGTGTCGGCGCCGATCGACCCGGCCGGGGAGGCGGGGGAGCCGGTGCAGGTCACCGAGGGCGCCTTCGACCACACCGGGGTGGCCTGGCGCCCGGACGGCGGCGAGCTGGTGTTCGCCGCGGCTCGCCACGAGACCCACGACACCGACCTGGTGGAGGACCTGTGGGCGGCGGCGCCGGAGGCCGGGGCCGAACCGCGGCGGGTCACGGACGGGACCCTGGGCGCCTGGGCCCCGGCGTACTCCGAGGACGGGTCGACGGTGTTCTTCGTCGGCGACCGGCTGGGCGAGGACCTGCGCGACTTCTTCGCCCAGACCACGGCGGTGTGGTCGGTGCCCGCGGACGGCTCGGCCGCCCCGACCCGGCTCACCCCGGAGGACGACCCGCGCATCGTCGGCACCCTGGCGGTGACCGCGGAGGGCGTGCTGGCCACCGCCGACCGGCGCGGGGCGGTGGACCTGCTGCTGGTGCCGTTCGGGGGCGGGGAGCCCGCGGAGGTGCTGGCCGGCAAGGCGCAGGTGCAGGCGTTCGACACGGCGGCCGGGGTGACCGTGGCCGTGGTGGCCGACGGGCGCAGCAGCGGCGAACTGGTGGTGGTGGCGCCGGAGGGCGCCCGCCCGCTGACGTCGCTGGCGTCCGGTGTGGACCCGCTGCCGGTGACGGAGCTGGTGGCGCACACCGCCGACGGTTACCCGGTGCACGGGTGGGTGGCCGTCCCCGAGGGCGAGGGCCCGCACCCGGTGCTGCTGATGATCCACGGCGGGCCCTTCGCGCCCTACGGCCACCAGGTCTTCGACGAGACGCAGGTGTACGCGGCGGCCGGGTACGCGGTGGTGCTGTGCAACCCGCGCGGCTCCTCGGGGTACGGGTACGAGCACGGCCGGGCGATCATCGGCGCGGTGGGCGAGGTGAGCTCCACCGACCTGCTGGCGTTCCTGGACGAGGCGCTCAAGGACGAGCGGCTGGACGCCTCCCGGGTGGGGGTGCTGGGCGGCTCGCACGGCGGGTTCATGACGACGTGGATGGCGGGCAACCACGGCGACCGGTTCCGGGCGGCGATCAGCGAGCGGGCGGTCAACGCGATCGACAGCTTCACCGGCTCCTCCGACATCGGGTCGCTGTTCCCCGAGCCGCTGTACGGGCCGCCGGAGACCTGGGCGAAGCAGAGCCCGCTCACCTACGCGGACCGGATCGACATCCCGGTGCTGATCATCCACTCGGAGGAGGACTGGCGGTGCCCGGTGGAGCAGGCCCAGCGCCTGTTCGTGGCGCTCAAGTCGCGCGGGGCCGAGACGGAGATGCTGCTGTTCCCGGGCGAGGGGCACGAGCTGTCGCGGTCGGGGCTGCCCAGCCACCGGGTGGCGCGGTTCGAGGCGATCCTGGACTGGTGGTCGCGTCACCTGTGAGCAGCCGGTGGGCCGCCGGTGAGCGACCGGTGGGGCGCCGGTGACGGTCGGGGCGGGGGAGGACCGCCTCCCCCGCCCGCGGTTCGCATGATGCACGTCACATTTCCGGGTGCTTTGACCTTGTTTTGGTGTTATCTCATCGGGCATAGAAAAGGCCCGTTTCCGCGCATGGGCGGGCTCTGTCGCATGTGCGGAGCAACCCCGCAGGTCGCACGGTTGCCCAAGGAAAAGTAACGAAAGGGTCGCATCCGGTCCGGGTGGTGGATTACTGTTCCCTCAGACCGGGTCGCCCCCGTGAGTCGCCACCAGGGCGACGGCGCCCGGTACCGCCGCACTCCGCTCGCTCCGAGTCCTTTTCCCAGGAGCGGAGGCCGCCGCAGAACGCCCGGCGCCCGCGCGATCCCTCGCGCCCCCGCCGCCGGGACCCCCTCGCTCCCGCATCCCCCGCACGCCCCTTCGGCGTGCCCTCGGGATGCCCTGCGCCGGTAGGCGGGTGTGGGAGGAAGGCAGTCGGTCCCTTGACTCGCAACCCTGTCACCGGTGGTGCCCGCCGCCGCTTCGCGACGGTCGGCTTCGCCGCGCTGGGCGCGGTCGTGCTCTCGTCCGGCGTCGCCGCCGCCGAGCCCACCGCGGAGGAGGCCCAGGAGAGGTACGAGCAGCTCCAGGAGGAGCTGTCGGGGCTCAACGAGGCCTTCAACCAGGCCGAGGAGGACCACGAGACGGCCCAGGCCGAGCTGGAGGAGCTCCAGGAGCGCCTGACCGAGGCCGAGGACGAGCTGGAGGAGATGTCCGGCAAGGTCGCCGGGATCGCCCAGGTCGCCTACACCGGTTCGCCCTACAGCATGTTCACCGTGCTGTTCGGCGGCTCCCCCGACGCCGCGCTGCAGAACGTCGCCGACCTGGACTTCCTCTCCGAGGGCCAGCAGGACGTGCTGTCGGGGTACATCGAGGAGGTCGAGCTCGGCGAGCGGCTGCACGCCGAGGCCGCCGAGACCGAGGAGAAGGCCGCCCAGGCCCTGGACGAGGCCGAGGCCGCCCAGGGCCGGGGCGAGGAGGCCCTGGAGGAGCAGGCCGAGGTGCTGGAGACCCTGGGCGGGGTCGACCCCACGTCGGTGGAGGTCGCCGGCTCCGGAGGCGGCGGGACCGAGGTGGCCGCCTCGGGCGACGTGCAGGCGGTCCTGGACTTCGCCCGCGCCCAGATCGGCAAGCCCTACATCTGGGGCGGGACCGGTCCCGACGGATACGACTGCTCGGGGCTGGTGCAGGCCGCCTGGGCCCAGGCCGGGGTGAGCCTGCCGCGCACCACCTACGACCAGGTCAACGCCGGGACGCGGATCTCCCGCGACCAGGTGCAGCCCGGCGACCTGCTGTTCTTCTACAGCGAGTCGGCGCCCAGCCACGTCGGCATCTACTCCGGCAACGGCAGGATGATCCACGGCTCCAACCCGTCCAAGCCACTGGAGGAGGTGTCCCTGGCCGCCTACTGGGACGGTGTGTTCACGGGCGCCGTCCGGGTCGGCTGACCGGCCGCGTATCCTTTTGCGCCATGGGACGTCTTCTGCTCAGGATCGCCGCCGGTGTCGCGGCCGCGATGGTGCTCCTGTGGGTGCTGTCGCTGCTGGTGGGCCTGCTGGTGTGGCTGCTGATGATCACGCTGGTGGTCGGCCTGGCGGTGCTGGGCGCGGCGATGGTCCGGGGGCAGCGGAACCGCTGACGCCCCCTCCCGAATTCGGAACAGCGTGCGCGGGCGCCCCGC
>NZ_JBJJBV010000410.1:0-4288 GCF_045446735.1 Nocardiopsis protaetiae | reverse complement strand
GGAGGGGCGGGGGCCCGAAGCGGGCACTAGCCCTTGACGCTGCCGGCGAGCAGGCCCCGGACGAAGTGGCGCTGGAGGAGGAAGAACACCACCAGCGGCACGATCATCGACACGAACGCGCCCGCCGTCAGCCGGTGCCAGGCCTCGCCGCGGGTGCCCGCCAGTTCGGCCAGGCGCACGGTGAGCGGGGCGGTGGCGGTGTCGCCGCCGGTGAAGATCAGAGCGACCAGCAGGTCGTTCCACACCCACAGGAACTGGAAGATGCCCAGCGACACCAGGGCCGGGGTGATGAGCGGCAGCACGATCCTCAGGAAGATGCGGCCGTGCCCGGCGCCGTCCACCCGGGCGGCCTCGAACAGCGTCTTGGGCAGCTGCGAGATGAAGTTGTGCAGCAGGAACACGCCCAGCGGCAGCCCGAAGACCGTGTGCGCCACCCACACGTTGGTGAACGCCATCGCCCCGGTCAGCTCCCAGGCGGGCAGGATCTGCGCGCCGCCGATGACCACGCCCTGGGAGAAGAAGCGCAGCAGCGGCACCAGCGCCATCTGTAGGGGCACGATCTGGAGCGCGAAGATCCCCAGGAACACCCAGTCGCGCCCGCGGAAGTCGATCCACGCCAGCGCGTACGCCGCCAGCGCCGCCACGCCCAGCACGAACACCGTCGAGGGCAGCGTGATCACGAACGAGTTGATGAAGTGGCTGGCCAGCCGCCCGTCGCTGGCGCTGCCGAACAGCACGTCCCGGTAGTTGTCCAGGGTCACCTCGGGGGAGGCGAAGAACGTCCACCAGCCGGTGGTGCGGATCTGGTCGGCGGGCCGGAACGAGGAGATGAACAGCCCCGCGGTGGGCACCGTCCACAGCACGGCGATGACCAGCGCCGCCAGGCTCGCCGCCGACCCGCTCAGCCTGCGCCGCACCCGGGCGGCCGGGCCCGCGTCGCGGACGTCGGTGATGGTGGGGGTGGCGCTCATGACATCTCCCTCGCCTTGCGGGTGCGCCGGATCTGGAGGACCACCAGCGGGATGACCAGGACGAACAGGAACACCGCCAGCGCCGACCCCTGGCCGATCTGGCCCTGGGAGAACGCCTGGCTGTACATCTCGTTGGCGATCACGCTGGTGCCGTAGTTGCCGCCGGTCATGGTGCGGACGATGTCGAACACCTTCAGGGTCTGCACGGTGATGGTGATGAGCACGACCAGGACGGTCGGCCACACCGACGGCAGGGTGATGCTCCGGAACAGCTGGAAGGCCCCGGCGCCGTCGATGCGCGCCGCCTCGACGATCTCGGCGGGGATGGCCTTGATGGCCGCCGACAGCACGACCATCGCGAACCCGGCCTGCACCCAGATGAGCACCATGATCAGCAGGAACGTGTTCATCGGCTGGTGCAGCAGCCACAGCTGCGGCTCGCCGCCGAACCACACGACGATCTGGTTGAACAGGCCGTACTGCTCCTGGTCGGCGGGCCGGTAGGCGAACACGAACCGCCAGATGATGCTGGCGCCGACGAACGAGATCGCCATCGGCATGAACACCAGCGACTTGGCGACCGACTCGAACCGGGACCGGTCCACCAGCACCGCGTAGACCAGGCCGATCGCGGTGGACAGGACCGGCGCGAACAGCACCCACAGCAGGGTGTTGCGCAGCACCAGCAGGATCTCGGGCCGCCGGAACATCCACAGGTAGTTGGCGAGCCCGACGAACTCGTCGCCCGAGCGGTCGTGGAAGGACAGGTAGGTGGTGCGCAGGACCGGGTAGACGAGCCCGCCCACGAGCAGCAGCAGCGCGGGGGCGAGGAACAGGAACGCCTGCCACCGGTCGCGCCGGGTGCGGGGCACGTCGACGACGACCAGCAGCAGGCCGATGACGCCGAGGAAGGCGGCGATCCCGATGAGCATCCACACGATCTTGGGAAGCTCGTTCAGGAACGAGAACTCCATGGGTGGGGCCCCTTGTGAGTACCGGGTGGGGAAGGGAGACGGGGGAGGGGACGGCGATCCGGTCGCCGCCCCCGTCCCCCCGAGGGGCCGTTACGGCCAGGAGGACTCGATGGCCTCCAGGACGTCCTCGGTGGAGGTGCCGGTGACCCAGTCGACCATGCCGTTCCAGAACACGTTGGTGCCCACGGAGGAGGGCATCGCGTCGCTGCCGTCGAAGTGGAAGACCGTGTCGGGGGAGAGCAGCACCTCGGCGGCGAACTTGGCGGCCGGGTCCTCGATCACCCCCGGGTCCATGTTGCGGTTGGCCGACACCCAGGAGCCCTGGGAGGCGCGGCTCTCGGCGTACTCCGGGGTGGACAGGTACTCGTGGACCGCGGCGACCTCGGGCCGGTCGGCGAACGGGACGGCGAACTCGCCGCCGCCCATGACCGGGACCTCGGCGCCCGCCTCCAGCGGCGGCAGGACGAAGCCGTACACGTCGCCGTCCTCGGCGACGGTCACGTCGGCCTCGAACTGCGCGGAGTAGAACGACCCCATCAGGTACATGGCGCAGCCGCCGTCGAGCAGCGGCAGCCCGGCCTCCTGGAAGGAGGTGACGGCGATGCTCTCCACGTCGCCGAAGGTGCCGTTGACGAAGTCGGGGTTGCGGACGATGCCGTCGGTCAGCTCGAACGCCTCGGCGACCTGCGGGTCGTCGAAGGGGATCTCGTGGTTCACCCACTGGTTGTAGACGTCGGTGCCGGAGGTGCGCAGCAGCGCGTTCTCGATCCAGTCGGTTCCGGGCCAGCCGGTGGCGTCGCCGGACTCGAAGCCCACGCACCAGGGGCGGGTGCCGGCCTCGGCGATGGTCTCGCTGAGCTCCACCATCTCGTCCCAGGACTGGGGGACCTCGTAGCCGTTGTCGGAGAAGTAGGTCGGCGAGTACCAGACCATCGACTTCATGTTGGCGCCGTAGGGGGAGCCGTACAGCTCGCCGTCGAAGGTGGCGTAGCCGCGCCAGTCCTCGCCCCAGCCGTCCTCGACGTTGGCGCGGACGCCGTCGGCGACGGGCACCGCGTAGCCGTCCTCGACGACCCGCTGGAGCAGGCCGGGCTGGGGGATGAGGGCCAGGTCGGGGGCGTTGCCGCCTTCGAGGCGGATGGGCAGCTGGGCCTCGAACTCGCCGCTGCCCTCGTGCTTGATGTCGATGCCGGTACAGGCTTCGAAGTCGGCCCAGGAGCGGTCCATCCGCTCGGCCTCCTCGTCGCGGATGGAGGAGTAGATGCTGACGGTCCCCTCCACGTCCGACCACGCCTCGAAGGGGGCGCAGTCGACGTCGGCGGCGTCTGTACCGCCGCCTCCGCCGCCCTCACCGCTCAGGTAGGAGCAGCCGGAGGCGAGGAGGACGACGCCTCCCGCCGCGGCGACCAGCGCCAGGTGGCGGCGGTTCTTCCCAGGTTCTGTTCTCGGCATGGCTCTCCCTTGTGCGCGGGGACATGTGACTCGGGGCACGCTGGAACATGATGCAATCCGCATCCCATGAAAATGTCTACAAAATCCGCAAATAATTTCGTAACGATGCCGAAACGCCCTGGTCACCGCCCATGACCCGATGACTTCCCGGGCCCGCGGCACACTGGGTCCGCGCGCTCCCGCACCCGGTCCCCGGAGCCGTAAATTGGAGACATGTCCAACGCACCGCAGGTCCCCGAGCACGACGGCCCCGAGCTGCACGTCGCCCTCATCGGCTACGGCAAGGGGGGCGAGGTCTTCCACGCCCCGGTCATCGACGCGGTCCCCGGACTGCGCCTGTCCGCCGTGGTGACCGGGAACCCCGAGCGCGCCCGCACGGTCCGCGAACGCCACCCCGGCGCCACCGTGTACCCGACCGTCGCCGACCTGTGGGCCGACGCCGGGCGCTACGAGATCGCCGTCGTCACCACCCCCAACGACACCCACGCCCCGCTGGCCCGGGCCGCGCTGGAGGCCGGCATGTCCGTGGTGGTGGACAAGCCGTTCGCGCTCACCGCCGGGCAGGCCCGCGAGCTCACCGACCTGGCCGAGAAGCTGGGCCGGGTGCTGACCGTGTACCAGAACCGCCGCTGGGACGCCGACTTCCTGACCCTGTGGCACCTGGTGGAGGAGGGCGCCCTGGGCCGGGTGCACCGGTTCGAGTCCCGGTTCGAGCGCTGGCGGCCGCAGGCCAAGGGCACCTGGCGCGAGAGCGGCACGGTGGACAGCGGCGCCGGGCTGCTCTACGACCTGGGGCCGCACCTGATCGACCAGGCGGTCAACCTGTTCGGCCCGGTCGCCTCGGTCTACGCCGAGGTGGACACCCTGCGCGAGGACGTGCAGGCCGACGAC
>NZ_JBJJBV010000041.1:0-33898 GCF_045446735.1 Nocardiopsis protaetiae | reverse complement strand
ACGCGGAAGGGGGCGGCCACCACGTGGTGACCGCCCCCTTCACGTCCGCCGTGGCTCAGGCCTCGGCGGACTCCACCGTCTCCTTGGGCTTCTCGGGACGGACCGAGCGCAGCAGCAGCTGGGAGACGTCGACGACCTCCAGGGTCTCCTTCGCCTCGCCCTGCGACTTCTTCTCGTTGATCGCGTCACCCAGCATGACCTGGCAGAACGGGCACGCCGTGGACACCGTGTCGGGGTTGGTGGTCAGCGCCTCGTCCACCCGCTCGGTGTTGATGCGCTTGCCGATCCGCTCCTCCATCCACATGCGGGCACCGCCGGCGCCGCAGCAGAAGCCCCGCTCCTTGTGGCGGTGCATCTCCTGCGTCTTGATCCCGGGCACCTGCGCCATGATGTCGCGCGGCGGCGTGTACACCTTGTTGTGGCGGCCCAGGAAGCACGGGTCGTGGTAGGTGATGTTCTCGTCGATCGACTCGACCGGGGTGAGCTTGCCCTCCTCCACCAGCTTGGCCAGCAGCTGGCTGTGGTGCACGACCTCGTAGGTGCCGCCGAGCTGCGGGTACTCGTTGGCGAGGGTGTTGAAGCAGTGCGGGCAGCTGGCCACGATCTTGGTGACGCCGGCCTCGTTGAGGGTCTCGACGTTCTGCTGGGCCAGCATCTGGAAGACGTACTCCATGCCGAGACGACGCGCCGGGTCACCGGTGCACGCCTCCATGCCGCCCAGGACGGCGAACTTGACGCCCGCGATGTCCAGCAGCTCGGCGATGGCCTTGGTGGTCTTCTTGGCCCGGTCCTCCAGGGCGCCGGCGCAGCCGACCCAGAACAGGTACTCGGTGTCGGCGTCGAGCTTGTCGTCGACGACCTGCACCTCCACCGGGTTCTCCTGGGAGGCCAGCTCCTCGATCCAGTCCATGCGCTTGTCCTCGGACATGCCCCACGGGTTGGCCTTGTTCTCCAGGTTCTTCAGGAGCGTGTTGGCCTCGGACGGGAAGTTGGACTCGACCATGACCTGGTAGCGGCGCATGTCGAGGATGTGGTCGATGTGCTCGATGTCCACCGGGCACTGCTCGACGCAGGCGCCGCAGTTGGTGCAGGACCACAGCTCGTCGGGGTGGATGACGCCACCCTCCTCCTCGGTGCCGACCAGCGGCTTCTCCAGGAGGGCGAGGACGTCGACGCCGGCGTGGCTGTCGTCGGGCTTCTCGGCGAGGGTCTCGGCGTTGATGCCCTGGAGCAGGTACGGGGCCTTCTCGTAGGCGTGCCGCTGGAGGTCGAGGATGACCTTCTTCGGGGAGAGGGGCTTGCCGGTGTTCCAGGCGGGGCACTGGGACTGGCAGCGGCCGCACTCGGTGCAGGTGGTGAAGTCGAGGAGGCCCTTCCAGGTGAAGTCCTCGATCTTGCCCGCGCCGAACGGGTCCTCGTCGGGGTCGGCCTCCTCGAAGTCCAGGGGCGCGCTCCCGTCCTTGTTCATCATCTGCTTGGCGCCGCCCAGCGACGGGGAGCCGTCGGCGTTGCGCTTGAAGTAGATGTTGACCGGGGCGAGGAACCGGTGCCAGCCCACGCCCATGGTGAGCTGCATGGCCAGGACCATGAAGAACGCGTAGCTGATGATCAGCTTGAACGCGGCGACCAGGGCGATCGCGGGGTCGGCGATCGCGGCGTCGGCCGGCATGACCGCGCCGAGGGCGTGCGAGATCGGGGTGGCCCACACCGGGAACGGGAAGGTCTCGGTGGCGACCTTGAGGCCGCGGATCGCGAAGATCGCGATGAGCAGGCCGATGATGTACGCCTCGACGTAGTACGCGGTCCACGCCTTGGAGTGCATGAAGCGGGAGTCGCGGCCCTTGCGCTTGGGGCTGTTGAGCACCCGGTACGCGGTCAGGCCGAGGATGCCGACGAGGCTGGTCCCGGCGATGAACTCGATGGCCAGGCCGTAGATCGTCCAGTCGTAGATGAACGGCAGGTGGAAGTGCGGGTCGAAGACCTCGCCCTGCGCCTCGATGACCGTGAAGACCAGCAGCGGGAACGAGACCATCACGAACCAGTGGGCCACACCCACCCACGGCCGCTTGAGCATCCTGCCGTGGCCGACGATCTCGATGACCGCCATGGTGAACCGTTGCCCGAACGGCCCCTTGCGTTCGGCCTCCACCGGTCGGCCCACACCCACGGTCCGTACGATCTGGCGGATGGCCAGACCGAACATGGTGAAGGCGACCACGGCGAGGACCGAGGTGATGATGCCCAGTGTCAGGTACAGCATCGCCCGTGGCCTCCCATCCTGCTGCGTAGGCCGGTGCGCCACACACCGGCGGTAGAAACTTATGTTACTAGCGGGTAATCATGCGGCGGTCACCGGCTCTGCGGGGAGCCCCGACCGCGCAGGGGCAACGCTAGTGACTCCTGCCGCAACAAAACCACGCGGGTCCACCCTGTTCACCCCGTGACACGCGTCGCGGGGGCGCCCCGGCCCGCCCCGCCCGCACCCATTCCACCCCTCCCCCGCACACCCCGGCATCGGTCATCCCACCGGTACCCGCGGGGGTGGCGGGCGGGGACCCGGGGTCAGCTCTGCGGGGGAGCCGGGTTGGCGGCGATGAGGGCGGTGGTCACGGCGTTGACGGCGATCGCGGTGGTGGTACGGGTCACCGCCTCGGCGGCGGCGTCGGCTCCCCAGTCACCCTGTTCGAGGGCCTTGGCGCGGGTGATGACCGCCGACTTCCAGGGGATCTCCTTGTACAGCTGCGGCAGCGAACCGCTCGCCGAGACCAGCGCCGCGACCGCGGCCGTCCGCGGCTCCGGAGGGGCGCCGTCCTCCAGGACGGCGCGGACGCCCTCGACGAGGTCGGCGCGGCGGCCGCCGCCGTCCGTGAGGACCGTCGAGTTGAAGAGGCCGAGGGTCTTGCGCTTCTCGCGGCGGATGTCGCCGCGTTCGACCAGGCGGTCCAGCACGGGGCCGCGCAGTCGGGGGCCGACCGCGGCGAGGAACGTCTGGGCGCTCCGGGGCTTCGTGGCGACGTAGTCCCAGCCCTGGCGGAGGAGGGGGTCGGCCGGGGCGTCGTCCTGGACGGCCTCGACCCGCGCGCCGCCCAGGCCGGGCTCCCCGACGGTCACGTGGCCCTGGGTCGCCAGCTCGGTGAGGACGGCCCCCGCCAGGACGTAGAAGAGGGTGTTCTCGCCGGCGATCGTGCCCGAGGCGGGCTGGAAGAGGACGAGCAGGACGTCCTCGGCCAGGAGCGGCCGCCCGGGGTGGGGGGCGGGGTTCTGCGCCATCGGTGTCGCCTCTTTCGGTCCGCGGTGCGTCCGTGCCCAGTCTTCCAGGGCGGGCGGGGCGGGGGAAGGAGGCCGGGCCGGGCTCTGATTCTTCCTCCGGGGTGGGGGCGGGGGCGGGGGCGGGGGCGGGGGCGAGGGTATCCGCGGCCGTCACCCTCTGGGGTGGGGGGTGCGGCCTTCACCCCCGGTGGCGACGGGAGGGAGATCGGGGCGGGGGTTACCCCGTCTGTGGTCGGGCTTTCAAGCGAGGTCTGTGCAACCGCGGGTTTCCAGTCGGAGCGTCTTTCCGTGGACCTGTGTGGCCGGGGGTGTGCGCTGTGCCCCGACCCGTCCCCTGGAACCAACCCCCACCGCCCGGGGCGTGAGCCCAACGCGTACGCCTGCTGGTCTGCCGGACGTTGTACGTGGGGACGGCTCCGCGCCCAGCCCGGGTCTGTACGTTCCCAGGGGGTGACCCGTGGAGACCAACGCGACCGAGAGCGGTCTCCGCACACCGCCCTCCGCAGATGGCGGGGGTTTTGGAAACCTGCTCTTGCTGTCTCACCCCCTGCGGCGGAGGTCGCGGTCCTTCCTCCCCAAACCCCCAGGGTCGGGGCGGGAGGCCTCGTGCGGCCGTCGCCCCCTGGGGCGGGGGTGGTCAGGAAGGTGGCCGGGCTGGGGCTGAGGTCCCGGGGAAAGTGGGCAACCCCCTGGGGTCGGGGCGGGAGGCCTCGTGCGGCCGTCGCTCCCTGGGGCGGGGGCTGAGGGCCCCAGGTCGGGTGGGCAACCCCCTGGGGTCGGGGCGGGAGGCCTCGTGCGGCCGTCGCCCCTTCCGGGGTGGTCCCCGGTTCTGGTCGGGGGTGACCCGGAGGGCGGGTCAAGGATGTCCCCGGGTTCACCCGGGGTTCGGCCATCTTCCTCGTGAAACCGCATGAAGTCGGGAACAACCCCGCAGGGTCGCTCGTTGTCAGGTCGTAGAAAGTAACTTGAGTCTGGTCGACTCAACTGACTTGACAACTCTCACGGGACGAAGCAAACTTACGCCCGAACGACTCAACTTTGACGGAGGAAGCAACATGGCACGTGCGGTCGGAATCGACCTCGGTACGACGAACTCCTGTGTCGCGGTCCTGGAGGGCGGTGAGCCCACGGTCATCACCAACGCCGAGGGTTCCCGCACCACCCCGTCCGTCGTCGCCTTCGCCAAGAACGGTGAGGTCCTCGTCGGCGAGGTCGCCAAGCGCCAGGCGGTCACCAACGTCGACCGCACCATCCGGTCGGTCAAGCGCCACATCGGCACCGACTGGACGGTGAAGATCGACGACAAGACCTTCAACCCCCAGCAGATCAGCGCCTTCATTCTCCAGAAGCTCAAGCGCGACGCCGAGGCCTACCTGGGCGAGGACGTGACCGACGCGGTCATCACCGTGCCCGCGTACTTCAGCGACTCCCAGCGCCAGGCCACCAAGGAGGCCGGCACGATCGCGGGCCTCAACGTCCTGCGCATCATCAACGAGCCCACCTCGGCCGCGCTCGCCTACCACCTGGAGAAGGAGGACGAGGCGACGATCCTCGTCTACGACCTCGGTGGCGGCACCTTCGACGTCTCCCTGCTGGAGGTCGGCGACGGCGTGGTGGAGGTCAAGGCCACCAACGGCGACAACCACCTCGGCGGCGACGACTGGGACCAGGCGATCGTCGACTGGCTGGTGGAGAAGTTCAAGAACTCCAACGGCGTGGACCTGGCCAAGGACAAGATGGCGCTCCAGCGCCTGCGCGAGGCCGCGGAGAAGGCCAAGATCGAGCTGTCGAGCTCCAGCGAGACGCAGATCAACCTGCCCTACATCACCGCCTCGGCGGAGGGCCCGCTGCACCTGGACGAGAAGCTCACCCGCGCCGAGTTCCAGCGCCTGACCTCGGACCTGGTCGAGCGGACCAAGATCCCGTTCCAGCAGGTCATCAAGGACGCGGGCATCAGCCTCAGCGAGATCGAGCACGTGGTGCTGGTCGGCGGCTCCACCCGCATGCCCGCCATCGTCGAGCTCGTCAAGGAGCTGACCGGCGGCAAGGAGCCCAACAAGGGCGTCAACCCGGACGAGGTCGTGGCCATCGGCGCCGCGCTCCAGGCCGGTGTGCTCAAGGGCGAGGTCAAGGACGTCCTGCTGCTGGACGTGACCCCGCTGTCGCTGGGCATCGAGACCAAGGGCGGGGTGTTCACCAAGCTCATCGAGCGCAACACCACCATCCCGACCAAGCGCTCGGAGATCTTCACGACGGCCGACGACAACCAGCCGTCCGTGCAGATCCAGGTCTACCAGGGCGAGCGCGAGATGGCCCGCGACAACAAGAAGCTGGGCGTCTTCGACCTGACCGGTCTGCCCCCGGCGCCGCGCGGCGTCCCGCAGATCGAGGTGGCCTTCGACATCGACGCCAACGGCATCGTCAACGTCACCGCCAAGGACCTGGGCACCGGCCGCGAGCAGTCGGTCACCATCTCCGGCGGTTCGGCGATGTCCAAGGACGACATCGACAAGATGGTCCGCGACGCCGAGCAGTACGCCGAGGAGGACCGCAAGCGCCGCGAGAGCGCCGAGGTCCGCAACAACGCCGAGTCCCTGGTGTTCCAGACCGAGAAGGTCATCAAGGACAACGAGGACAAGATCCCGGCGGACGTGCGCTCGGAGACCGAGGCCGCGCTGGCCGACCTGAAGACCGCGCTGGAGGGGTCGGACGTCGACACCATCCGCACGGCGAGCGAGAAGGTCGCGCTGGCCAGCCAGAAGATCGGTTCGGCGATCTACAGCCAGGGCCAGCAGCAGGGCGCCGACGGTGCCGCCGGCGAGTCCGCCTCGGACACCTCGGCCGACGACGCCGACGTCGTGGACGCGGAGATCGTCGACGAGGACACCAAGGGCGACCGGTCCTGACCCGCTTCGGCCGAGAGGAAGGAGGGCGCGTCCCCCATGGCGCAGTCTGACAGCACGAACGGCGCCACCGGTGACGGTGAGGAGCGCCAGGGTCCGGTGATCCGCGACAACCGACGCATCGACCCGGAGACCGGGGAGGTGCGCGGGACCGAGGCCGAGGAGGCCGAGGAGGCCGCCGCCGAGGAGGCGGAGGTCGTCGAGGAGTCCGACGAGGACCTCGAAGGCTTCGAGATCCCGGACACCCCCGAGCAGGTGGTGTCCGAGGCGATCAACGCCGACGAGCGGGTCGTGGAGCTCACCAACGACATCAAGCGCGTGCAGGCGGAGTACTCCAACTACCGCAAGCGCGTCGAGCGGGACCGGGTGGCCGTCCGCGAGGTCGCCACCGCCCAGGTCCTGGGTGAGCTCCTGCCGATCCTGGACGACATCGGCCGGGCCCGCGACCACGACGAGCTCACCGGCGGGTTCAAGGCGGTGGGCGAGGCCCTGGAGGGCGCGGTCGCCAAGCTGGGCCTGGAGCGGTTCGCGGACCAGGGCGACGAGTTCGACCCGAACGTCCACGAGGCGCTGACCCTGATCCCGGTCCCGAACATCACCGTGCAGACGGTGGTGGAGGTCTTCCAGCCGGGGTACCGGATGGGTGAGCGGATCCTGCGGCCGGCCCGTGTGGTCGTCGGCGACCCGGTGGAGGGCGCCGGGGAGCCCGACTCCGCCGAGGCGCCCGCCGAGGACGCCGCGGACTCCGGCAAGGCCGACGAGTAGCGGGGAGGCCCGCGGCTCTCCGGGACGCCTTCGGGCGTTCCGGAGGGCCGACCCCGGTCCCGTGCGGGCCGGGGCCACCTGGAAACATCGGACGCGACCACAGCAGCGGGAGAAGGCACCCAGTCGATGAGCACCAAGGACTACCTGGAGAAGGACTACTACAAGGTCCTCGGAGTCTCAAAGACCGCCACCAAGGACGAGATCAAGTCGTCCTACCGCAAGCTGGCACGTGAGAACCACCCCGACGCCAACACCGGCGACCCCAAGGCGGAGGACCGCTTCAAGGAGATCTCCGAGGCGTACAACGTCCTGTCGGACGACAAGCGCCGCAAGGAGTACGACGACGCGCGGTCCCTGTTCGGGGGCTCGTACCGGCCGGGCGGCGGGACCGGTCCGGGCGGGTTCGACATGAGCGACCTGTTCGGGCAGGGCGGCGGCGCCGGTAGCGGGGGCACCGGCGGCGAGCGGCTCAGCGACCTGTTCGGCGGCCTGTTCGGGGGCCGGGGCCGCGGCGGCACCGGTACCCGCAGCAGGCGCGGCTCCGACGTCGAGACCGAGACCACCCTGACCTTCCGCGAGGCCGCGGACGGGGCGACCCGCTCCTTCCAGCTGGCCAGCGACGCGCCCTGTCCCACCTGCAAGGGGACCGGGGCCAAGGCGGGCACCGCCCCGCGGATGTGTCCCAAGTGCTCGGGCACCGGGCACGAGAACACCAACCTCGGCGGCTTCTCTCTGTCGGAGCCGTGCAGCGAGTGCAAGGGGCGCGGCCTGGTCGTCGACGACCCCTGCGAGACCTGCCACGGCAGCGGGCGCGGCAAGAGCACCCGCACCATCCAGACGCGCATCCCCGCCGGGGTGGCCGACGGCCAGCGCATCCGCATCAAGGGCAAGGGCGCGCCGGGTGAGAACGGCGGGCCCGCGGGCGACCTGTACGTCGTCGTCCACGTGAAGGAGCACCCGGTGTTCGGCAGGACCGGCGACAACGTCACGATCACCGTCCCGGTCACCTTCCCCGAGGCGGTGCTGGGCGCCGACGTCCGCATCCCGACGCTGGGCGGCTTCCCGGTGACGGTCAAGGTGCCGCCGGGCACGCAGAACGGCCACAAGCTGCGGGTGCGCGGCAAGGGCGCCACCCGCAAGGACGGCACCACGGGGGACATGATCGTCACCCTGGAGGTCTCCGTCCCCAGGAACCTCAACGGCGACGCCCGCGAGGCCCTGGAGAAGTTCCGAGCGGCGACGTCCGACCACGACCCGCGCGATGGGCTCGAAGCACGGGCGAAGGGTGCGTGAGACCGATGAACGACTCGTTCGGCGTGGACGCCCCGGTGTACGTGATCTCCGTGGCGGCCGAACTGGCGGGCATGCACCCGCAGACGCTGCGGCAGTACGACCGGCTGGGGATCGTGTCCCCGGGCCGGACCTCCGGGCGCGGTAGGCGCTACTCCATGCGCGACGTGCAGACGCTGCGCGAGGTGCAGCGGCTGTCGCAGGAGGAGGGCATCAACCTGGCCGGGATCAAACGGATCCTGGAGCTCGAACACGAGGCGGAGCAGCTGCGCGAGCAGGTGTTCCACCTGGCCAACGAACTGGAGGCGGCGCGCCGGGCGGTGACCCGGCGGGCCACCGCCCGCCCGCCCCGCTCCGAGGGCGGGCCCGCGGTGCGCGGCGAACTGGTCCGGCGCACCCGCGTGACGATCTTCAACACGGCCGAGGGCGACGGGCAGCGGGGGGACTCCGCACCGGAGGGTCCCGCCGGCGGCCCCGCTCACGGCCCCGCCAACGGCGAAGAGGCCTGACGGCCACTCACGGTCGGCTCCGCGCAGCGGTACGAGGGGTGCGGTCGATCGGCATTCATCACTCTGCGTCACAAGACTTGTGAAAGGAGTCACCGCGCATGAACTACAAGCTCACTCAGAAGAGCCAGGAGGCCCTGTCGGTGGCCATCCGGCGGGCCACCACCGACGGCAACCCGCAGACCGAGCCGGTGCACCTGCTGGCCGCGCTGCTGGACCAGGCCGACGGCATCACCCGGCCGCTGCTGAAGGAGGTCGGGGCCGACCCCGACCGGCTCAAGGACCGGGTCGACGCGGCCATCGCCGCGCTGCCCAAGGTGTCCGGGTCCACGACGGCCTCGCCCAGCTCCTCGCGCCAGCTCATCGTCTCCATCAACACCGCCGCCCAGCGCGCCCAGCAGATGGAGGACGAGTACGTCTCCACCGAGCACCTGCTGGTGGGGCTGGCCGCCGACGGCGGCGAGGCGTCCCGGCTGCTCAAGGACGCCGGGGCCACCCCCGAGGCGCTGCTCGACGCGTTCGAGCGGGTACGCGGCAAGGGCCGGGTCACCACGGAGAACCCCGAGGAGACCTACCAGGCGCTGGAGAAGTACGGCGTCGACCTGACCGAGCGGGCCCGCGAGGGCAAGGTGGACCCGGTGATCGGCCGCGACGGGGAGATCCGGCGGGTCATCCAGGTGCTCAGCCGCCGCACCAAGAACAACCCGGTGCTCATCGGTGAGCCCGGCGTGGGCAAGACCGCGGTGGTGGAGGGCCTGGCCCAGCGCATCGTCGCGGGCGACGTGCCCCAGTCCCTGCTCGGCAAGCGGCTGATCAGCCTGGACCTGTCGGCGATGGTGGCGGGCGCCAAGTACCGGGGCGAGTTCGAGGAGCGCCTCAAGGCGGTGCTCCAGGAGATCAAGGACTCCGACGGCCAGGTCATCACGTTCATCGACGAGCTGCACACCATGGTCGGCGCCGGGGCCTCCGGCGACGGGTCCATGGACGCCGGGAACATGCTCAAGCCGATGCTGGCCCGCGGCGAGCTGCGCATGGTCGGCGCGACCACGCTGGACGAGTACCGGGAGCGGATCGAGAAGGACCCCGCCCTGGAGCGCCGGTTCCAGCAGGTGTTCGTGGGCGAGCCCACGGCCACCGACACCATCGCGATCCTGCGCGGGCTCAAGGGCCGCTACGAGGCGCACCACAAGGTGCAGATCTCCGACTCGGCACTGGTGGCCGCCGCGACCCTGTCCGACCGCTACATCACCGCGCGCTTCCTGCCGGACAAGGCCATCGACCTCATCGACGAGGCGGCGTCCCGGCTGCGCATGGAGATCGACTCCAGCCCGGTGGAGATCGACGAGCTGCGCCGCACCGTCGACCGCCTCAAGATGGAGGAGATGGCGCTCGACAAGGAGTCGGACCAGGCGTCCCGGCAGCGGCTGGAGCGGCTGCGCGCCGACCTGGCCGACAAGCAGGAGCGCCTCAACGGGCTGGTCGCCCGGTGGGAGCAGGAGAAGGCGGGCCTGAACCGGGTCGGTGAGCTCAAGGGCCGGCTGGACGAGCTGCGCACGCAGGCCGAGCTGGCCGAGCGCGAGGGCGACTTCACCACGGCGTCCCGGCTGATGTACGGGGAGATCCCGCAGCTGGAGAAGCAGCTGGAGGAGGCCGCCCAGGTGGAGGAGTCCACCGAGGCCGGGGCCGACGCCATGGTCAAGGACGAGGTCGGCGCCGACGAGGTGGCCGAGGTCGTCTCGTCCTGGACCGGCATCCCCGTGGGGCGGATGATGGAGGGCGAGACCTCCAAGCTGCTGCGCATGGAGGAGGAGCTGGGGCAGCGGCTGATCGGCCAGCAGGCCGCGGTCGTGGCCGTGGCGGACGCGGTGCGCCGGGCGCGGGCGGGCATCTCCGACCCCGACCGGCCGACGGGTTCGTTCCTGTTCCTGGGCCCGACCGGTGTCGGCAAGACCGAGCTGGCCAAGGCGCTGGCGGAGTTCCTGTTCGACGACGAGCGGGCGATCGTCCGCATCGACATGAGCGAGTACTCCGAGAAGCACTCGGTGTCCCGCCTGGTCGGCGCGCCCCCCGGATACGTCGGCTACGAGGAGGGCGGCCAGCTCACCGAGGCGGTGCGCCGCCGGCCGTACACGGTGGTGCTGCTGGACGAGGTGGAGAAGGCCCACATCGAGGTGTTCGACACCCTGCTCCAGGTCCTGGACGACGGCCGGCTGACCGACGGGCAGGGGCGGCTGGTGGACTTCCGCAACACCATCCTCATCCTCACCTCCAACCTGGGGTCGCAGTTCCTGGTGGACCAGACCCTGGACGAGGCGACGCGCGAGCAGCGGGTGATGGACGTGGTGCGGGCGACGTTCAAGCCCGAGTTCCTCAACCGGCTCGACGACGTGATCATGTTCGAGGCGCTGTCCATCGAGGACCTGACGAAGATCGTGGACCTCCAGGTGGAGAAGCTGGCCCGCCGCCTGGCCGACCGGCGGCTGAACCTGGACGTGACGCCGGGGGCGCGGGAGTGGCTGGCGATGACCGGCTACGACCCCAACTACGGGGCGCGGCCGCTGCGCCGCCTGGTGCAGTCCTCGATCGGCGACCCGCTCGCCCGCGAGCTGCTGTCGGGCGCGCTGGCCGAGGGGGACACGGTGGTGGTGGACGTCAACGACGCCGCCGACAGCCTGGTCGTGGCGTCCCGCCCGCTCGGGGCCCCGGCCGGATAGGACCGCCGGGACAGAGCGGGGACGACAGAGCGAGAACACCGGGGGGCCGCCCGATCCGGGCGGCCCTTTCCGCATGTCCGGGGGCGGGCGGGCCGGAACCAAGCGGATTCCCAGTGGGTTCGGAGCGGGCGGTGCGAGCATTCCCGACGGTGTCCGTCCGGTGCGGGCACACCGATCCAGAAATGGGACTCCCATGCTCAAGAGGTTCCGGTCGGCCGCGCTGATCGCAGCGGTGGCGGCCACGGCGTCCATCGGCCTGGCCTCGCCGGCGTCGGCCGCCGCGCCCTTCGCGCCGTACAACGGCGCCTGCGGCAGCGGGTACTCCGTCGTCAACCACGCGGACGTCGCCTTGAAGGGCACCGTCTTCATCACCTACAACGCCTCCAACGGCTACAACTGCGCGGTCGCCATCCGCCGGGGCGGCAGCGGCCGCATCCCGATCTCGGTCGGGATCAAGCGCACGAACGACGGGGACGACAAGTACGTGCAGGAGGGGGGCCAGTTCCTGTCGTACGCCGGGCCGGTGTACCTCAGGGCGGCCGGGCAGTGCATCGACTGGTACGGCTTCATCGACGGCCGCAGGATCCACCGCACCGGCACCAACTGCGGCTGACCGCCGCCGAGACAGGAAAATCCATGCGCACGTTCCTGAAGAAGACCGCCGTCCTGGCGGCCGCGGTCGGCGTCGCCGTCGTCGGCCTGGCCGCGCCCGCCTCCGCCGCCGCCTACGGCGGCCAGTGCGGCAGCGGCTACGGCGTGGTCAACAAGATCGAGTTCCCCGACAACCGGGGCACCACCTTCCTCACCTACAACTCCTCCAACGGCAACAACTGCGTGGTCACGGTGCGCACCACCCCGGGGGCGGCCGCGCCGATGGACGCTTTCATCCGCGTCTCGGGCACCTCCGCCTGGAAGAGCGACCCGGGCAACTTCACCACGTACGCCGGCCCGGTGTACCTGTCCGCCGCGGGCAGGTGCGTCGACTGGGGCGGCACGATCGGCACGGCCACCAAGAGCTTGAACCGCACCAACTGCGGCTGAACCGCACCGGCACCGTTCGAGAGGGATCCATGAACAAGTTCCGCAAGAAGGCCGTGTCCGTCGCCCTGGCCCTGGGCCTGGGGATGAGCGGTGTGCTCGCCACCGCCGCCCCGGCCGCCGCGGCCACCTACGGGGGCGAGTGCGGCAGCGGCTACGCCGTGGTCAACTCCGCGCCCATCGGCACCAAGGGCACGGTGTTCCTCACCTACAGCTCCTCCACCGGGAAGAACTGTGCGGTGGCCAAGCGCAACGCCGCCGGCTCCGCCGTGCTCATCGAGGTGGGCCTGGGCATCCACCCGGTGGGCGGCCACTACCCCGCCTACGAGGGGGACTACTTCACCAGCTACGCGGGCCCGGTCTACCTGAGCGCGGCCGGCAAGTGCGTCACCTGGATGGGCCGGATCTCCGGAACCCAGGGCGGCAAGACCGGCACCAACTGCGGCTGACCGTCGCCGAGGGGCGGCTCCGGGGGACCGGGGCCGCCCCTCGGGCGTGTACGGAGGGGCTCGAACGGGGGAACCTGACCGCCCGAAATTCGGAACCGGCTGCTCAGCCCCGCCTCCGATTTCTGGTACCCGATCTCAGTAGACGCAGAGAACACGGCTGTTCTACGCTCCGCCTGCCGCCCGATGAAGGGTTCTTTAGCGGACAGGGGAACCGCTGGATGGAAACCGACCAGGCAGGAATGCGGTACCGATTGCTCGGTTCCGTCGAGGCGCACCGCGGGGACGTGCGCGTCGACGTCGGGGGACCCAAGCGCCGCACCGTGCTCGCCGCACTCCTGCTCCGACCGAACACCGCAGTGTCCGACGACCTGCTGATCGACCTGCTGTGGGGGGAGGACCCGCCGGGCAGCGCCCGCTCCCGGCTCCAGGGGCACGTGCACGAGCTGCGCAAGCGGCTGGGCGCGGACACCATCGTCCGCTGCGGGCACGGCTACCGCGCCGCGGTGCCCGACGGGGCGACCGACGTGCGGGCCTTCGCCGCGCTGCGCCGCCGCGCCCGCGCCGAGCGTGCCCGCGGCGAGCACGACGCGGCCGCCCGGTCGCTGCGCGCCGCCCTGGCCCTGTGGAGCGGGCCCGCCCTCAACGGGGTCGAACCCGCGCTCGCCGACCGGGCCCGGCCCGAGCTGGAGGAGGCCCGGCTGGGCGCGCTGGAGGAGCTGTACGACGCGGAGCTGCGGCGCGGCCGGGCCGGGGCCGTCCTGCCCGAGCTGCGCACCCTGTGCACCGCGCACCCCACCCGGGAGCGGTTCACCGGGCTGCTCATGTCGGCGATGCACGGCACCGGACGCACCGGCGAGGCGCTGGAGGCCTACGAGGCGCTGCGGGGGCTGCTGCGCGAGCGCATGGGCATCGAACCCGGTGAGCCCCTGCGCCGCCTGCACCTGCAACTGCTCACCGCGGACCGGGCGCCCGCCCCCGCCGAGCCGGTGCCCGCCGTGTCCGTGGCGGCCGGGCCCGACCGGGCCGGGCCCCGGCCCGCGGCGGTGCGCCCCGCCGAGCTGCCGCACGGCCTGCCGGAGCTGGTGGGCCGCGGGCGCGAACTGCGCGCCATGGACGGGCTGCTGGCCCGGTACCCCGACCCGGTCCTGCTGATCACCGGGGTCCCCGGGGTCGGCAAGACCGCCCTGGCCCTGCACTGGGGGCACGCGGTGCGCGAACGCTTCCCCGACGGCCAGATCTACGTGGATCTGGGCGGTTCGGGCCTCCCGGTGAACCCCCGGGAGGCCCTCCTACAGATGCTGTCCAGCCTGGGGGTGGACCCCCGGCGGCTCCCGGCGGGGGCGGTCGACCCGGCCAAGCTGTTCCGGTCGATCACCGCCGACCTGCGGCTGCTGTTCGTGTTCGACGACGCCGCCTGCGCCGAACAGGTGACGCCGCTGCTGCCCGGCGGCCGCGGCAGCGCCGTGGTGGTGACCAGCCGCCACGGGCTGCTGCCGATGGTGGCGCTGCTGGGCGCCCACCGGCTGGCACTGGACGTGCTGTCGGCGGAGTCCTCGCTGGAGCTGCTGCGGCGCGTCGCCGGTCGGCGGGCGCTGGCGTCGGTGTCTGGCCCGGCCCCGGCCGACGGCTGCGTGCGGCTGCCGCTGGCGCTGTGCCTGACCGCCGCGCACCTGGACGCGCGGGGCCGGAACGTGGAGGTGGACCCGCCGGGCGTCAGGTAGCGGGGAGGGGCCCGCGGCGCGGGCCCCTCCCCCGGCGGTCAGCGGTCGGTGTGCCCGGCGAGCAGCCGCTCCTCGGCGCCCTCGGGCAGGCCCACGGCCGGGCGGTCCGGGCGCTGCGGTGCGGTGCCGCCGATGGACACCAGCCACTCCCAGGTGTCGGCGACGGTCTCGGCGATCGGGCGGCAGCGCAGCCCGGCGGCCACGGCGCGGGAGACGTCGTTGTCGTGCAGGGACTCGTGCAGCTCGCCCGGCGGGAGCCACACCGGCAGCTCCGACCATGGCGCCACCTCGGCCGCGGCCACCCGCTCGGGGGTGATCCACAGCGGCTCGGCGTCCGCGCCGGTCGCCGCGACACAGGCCTGGTAGAACTCCCCGATGGTGGCGTGCCCGGGCGGGCTCACCATGTTGAACGGGCCGGAGTGCCCGGCCGCGGTGGCGTCCAGGGTCCAGGCGGCCAGGTCGCGGGCGTCCACGTACTGGATCGGCAGGTCGGCCGGGCCGGGGGCCGGGAAGGGGCCGCCCCGGGCGATGCGGTTCAGCCACCAGGGCAGGCGGCCGATGTTCTCGTAGGGGCCCAGGATGAGCCCGGCCCGCACGGACAGGAAGCGGTCGCCGAAGACCGCCTCACCGGCCAGCTCGCCGCCGCGCTTGTCGGCCGCGTAGGCGGTGGCGTCCGCCTCGGGGTCGGCGTCGACCGTCGGCCAGGACTCGTCGGAGCCCGGCGCCGAGGGGAAGGTGTAGACGGAGCAGCTGGAGATGTAGGAGTAGCGGCCCACCCGGTCCGCCAGCAGGCGGGCGGACTCCGCCACCACCCGCGGCGCCGCCGACCAGGTGTCGACGACGGCGTCCCACTCGCCCTTCTCCAGCTCGGCCAGGCCGCCGGGGGCCAGCCGGTCGCCGTGCAGCACGGCCGCCCCCGGCGGGGCCTGCCGGGTCCCGCGGTGCAGGACGGTGACGTCCCACCCCCGCTCCAGTGCGTCCTCGACGACGGAGCGCCCGACGAACTCTGTGCCACCCAGTACCAGAAGTCTCATGACGGGCAGCCTGTCCGCTCCGACCGCCGCACCGCCACTGTTTACTGCCACCGGCAGAATCAGCTCACACCGGCGGTTCGGTCGCCACCAGGTCGGCGACATCGTCATGGAGTTTCGCGAGCCCCTGGTCGAACGTGGCCAAGCGCCCGCCGTTGGCCCGGGCGAGCTGAGCCAGATAGGCGTCGGTCACCTGCCGATGGCCGATGACCCCGTGGAAGTCGACGGCCGAATACGACACATCGTCCGGCCAGAATTCGTGCCGGGGATCCGCTTCCAGGGCTGAGATCATGCGGAGGACGGTGTCGGCACCCTCTCCCTGACGGATCAATATCCGGGCGAGACTGCCCTGCGTGATCGGACAGGTCGCGAACGTGTCCTGCATCCCGACGAACCAGGTTTCGGCCGCATCATGATGTACATGGTCATCGGCCAGCAGGGCGATGAGGACGTTGGCGTCCAAGAGAACCGCCATCAGTCCTCGTCCTCCAGTTCCCGGACATCTTCCGTTGTGATGACGGTACCGAGAGAAATGGTGGGCAGCCCTGTCCTGGCGCTGCGCACGACCTCCCCCTCCGATGCCCTCCTTGTCAAACCGCGGCGCATGAGCTCGGCAACGATGTCGCTCAAGGTCCTCGACTGGTCCCTGGCGATCGACATCGCTTGCCGGTGCAATTCCGGAGGAAGATCTATCGTGGTTCTCATATGCGCATCATATCCTCATCACATCATGATGCAAAGATGCGCGGTTCAGCTCAAGGCGCGACGCGGGCGGCGCGGTCCAGGAGGAGGGCGCGTTCGCGTTCGTTGCGGGTGAGGGAGGCGGCGCGGCGGAACTCGCCCTCGGCCTCCTTGTCCCGGCCCAGGCGTTCCAGCAGGTCGCCGCGGACGGACGGGAGCAGGTGGTAGCCGTCCAGGGACCCGTTGAGGGAGTCGACGATCTCCAGGGCGGCCGCCGGGCCGGAGGCCATCGACACCGCGACCGCCCGGTTGAGCTCCACCACCGGCGAACCGGTCTGGCGGGCCAGCGCCAGGTAGAGGGCGGCGATGACG
This sequence comes from Nocardiopsis protaetiae, assembly GCF_045446735.1. Taxonomy (NCBI): domain Bacteria; kingdom Bacillati; phylum Actinomycetota; class Actinomycetes; order Streptosporangiales; family Nocardiopsidaceae; genus Nocardiopsis; species Nocardiopsis protaetiae. The sequence continues at coordinate 17,158 of NZ_JBJJBV010000041.1, read as the reverse complement.
GTCCAGTCGGTGTCCCCGGGGTCCAGGACCCGGGCGTGCTCGGCGGCGATCGCCGCCTGGAGGGCGTAGGGGCCGCGCGGCTGTGAGGGGTCGGGCGGCAGCGACCGCAGCAGCGCCTTCATGCCCCGGTCGATGAGCATCCGGTCCCAGCGGGAGCGGTCCTGCTCGGCGAGCGGCACCGGGGACCCGTCCGGGGCGACCCGGGCGCGGAACCGGGAGGCGTGCAGCTCCATGAGCGCGACCAGCCCGTGCACCTCGCGCTCCTCGGGGAGCAGCCCGGCGAGCACCCGGCCCAGCCGCATGGCCTCCTCGCACAGGTCGGTGCGCAGCAGACTGTCGCCCGAGGTCGCCGTGTACCCCTCGTTGAACACGAGGTAGACGACCTCCAGTACGGAGGCCACCCGGGCGTCGCGGTCCTCGCCGACGGGCACCTCGAACGGCACCCTCCTGTCGGCCAGGGTGCGCTTGGCCCGGACGATGCGCTGGGCGACGGTCGCCTCGGGCACCAGGAAGGCGCGGGCGATCTCGTCGGTGGCCAGCCCGCCCAGCATCCGCAGGGTCAGGGCGACCCGCGCCTGTGTGGACAGCACCGGGTGGCAGCACACGAACATCAGCCGGAGCAGGTCGTCGCCGTAGTCCTCCTCCAGGACGGCGTCGAACCCGTCCCGGCCGTCGTTCCCGACGATCTCCCGGCCCAGCTCGGCCATGCGGTCCTGGAAGCGCTCGTCGCGGCGCCAGCGGTCGACGACGCGGCGTTTGGCGACGGTGGTCAGCCAGGCGCCGGGGCGGTCGGGCACCCCCTCCCGCGGCCACTTCTCCAACGCGCTGACCAGGGCGTCCTGGGCGAACTCCTCGGCGAGGCCGACGTCGCCGACCATGCGGGTGAGCGCTGCGACGAGGCGGGCCGACTCGATGCGCCAGACCGCCTCCACCGCGCGCCGGGTATCGGTGTGGCTCACGGGCCCATGAGAGCACCGTGAGCCGCGTCACCGCAACCCGGTTCGGTCAGTCCTCGGGGGCCTCGTGGGCCATCTGCTGCCGCAGTTCGCGCTCGCGGTCCTTGAGCTCGGCGGGCATCTCGTCGCCGAAGTCGTCGGTGTCCAGGATCCGGCGCAGGATCAGGTTCATCTCCGTGGAGTCGCCCGCCGGGGGGTGGGGGCAGCGCTTGGCCCACTCCACGGCCTCCTCGGGCGAGGACACCTGGAGGATCCAGTACCCGGCGATGAACTCCTTGGCCTCGGCGAAGGGGCCGTCGGTCACCCGGGCCTTGCCGTCGGAGAAGGTGACCCGGGTGGCCTCGGCGGACGGCGCCAGGCCGTCCCCGGCGAGCAGGACGCCGGCCTTGACGAGCTCCTCGTTGTAGGCGGCCATCGCCTCGAAGATCTCCGGGGTCATCTCGACGTTCGCCTCGGCCTGCGGGTCGGACATGATCGACATCATGTAGCGCATGGTGGTCGCCTTCCACGTGGTGTGGGGGCCTCTCCCCCGCCTCTCACCTGTTCGTCGAACGGGCCCGGGCCGGATCGACATCCGGCCGAGAATTTTTTCAGGAATCCTCGGAGGCGTCCCGCGGGGCCCGCGCCATGGCCGCCCCGGCGGCGAGGCCGCTCGGCAGGCCGCCGGTCCAGAAGCGCCGGAACGGCCGTCCCCGCCCGCCCGGGGCGGGATAGGGCGGTGATAGGGGCGCAATGACGGCCGATCGCAGAGTGGGACCACAGACCGGATCCCAGCGCAGCCGAGGAGGGCCACCATGCCCCGTGACACCGAGAGAGCGACGGCCACGGGCGCTCCGCTCCCGGGCACCGAGGCCGGGGTGGACCACGTCCGCCTCGCCTACCACTACCTCAACACGGGGGACGCCGACGGATACGCGTCCCTGGTGGACGCGGGGGCCGTCTTCACCCATCCCGCCCACGGATCCGCGAGCGGTCCGGACGGGGCCGCCGCCCTGGTCTTCACCTGCCTGGCCGGGCAGGGGCCGCACCGGGCGGACCGCATCATCGCCCGGGACTCGACGGTCGTGGTGACCGGGCGGGCCGAGGGGGCCGTGCCCGGGCGCCGCGGGTTCGTCGACGTCTTCACCCTGGGCGCGTACGGGCTGCTGCTCACGTGGAACAGGCTGGCCATCGACGGCTGAGCGGCCGAAGGCGGCGGGGGCGCGGGGGGATCACCCCCGCGCCCCCGCCACGTGTCCGGTGTCATCCGGCGGCCGGGGCGGACGCGGATTCCGCCTCCGCCGCGGCCGCGACCTCGTTCGCGCGGGCGGTCAGCCGCCGCAGGCCGGGGGCCGTGCAGAGCAGGGCGAGCAGGATCAGGCCGCCCGCCGCCACCGGGACGTAGGAGAGCTCGACCCGGCCCAGCAGGCCGCCGAGCAGGGCGCCCACCGGGGCCAGGCCGAACCCGAGCACCTGCACGCAGGACATCACCCGGCCCAGGTGGCTGCCCGGGACGACCGTCTGGACACACCCCAGCATCACGATGTTGGAGACGGACATGGCCGCCCCCAGGACGCCCCAGGCCAGTGCGGCGAGGTACGCGTTGGGGGCCAGGCCGAAGGCCGCACAGGCCAGCCCCATCACCGCGAACCCCGACACCGACGCCCCGAACCGGCCCAGCGCGGCGGCCACCCGGGCCGTGAGGAGGGCGCCCGTGAGCGCGCCGACCGCGGAGGAGGCGAGGAACACGCCGTACAGCGCCTCGGGCACCCCGAAGTGCTCCCGCACGATGAGGACCAAGACACCGGCCTGCGCCATGAACGCCATGTTGGCGAGGACGTTGAGGACGACCGGGGAGCGCATGGCCCGGTCCCCGAACACCAGGGCCAGCCCGGCGCGCAGTTCGGCCGTGACGGAGGGGCGCGCCGGGGCGCCGTCCGCCGCCTCCGGCGCGGTGCGCCGCACGGCCAGGGGCAGGCCCAGCAGGACGAGCGCGCCCAGCAGGTAGGCACCGGCGTTCACGGCCAGCGGCAGGAAGGCGGCGACCACGAAGAGCAGGCCGGCCAGCGGCGCCCCGGCGAAGTCCTCCAGGACGGTCTTGCCGCCCACGATCCGCCCGTTGGCGCGGTCCAGCCCCTCGACGGGGACCAGGCGGGGCAGCATCGCCCGGCCCGCCAGGTCGTAGAACACCTCGCACGTCATCACCGTGAACATCACGGCGTACAGGACCTGGATCGAGGCGTACCCGGTGGCGACCAGGGCCGCCAGTGCCACCAGGGCGGCGGCGCGGACCAGGTTGGCGGTCACCATGAGGACGCCGCGGTCGAGCCGGTCCACCAGCACCCCGGCGACCAGGCCGAAGAGCAGCCAGGGCAGGAAGCGGGCCACGAGCAGCCCGGACACGAGCAGGGGGTCGTTGGTGAGCGCCGCGGCGACCAGCGGCAGCGCGGTGAACATGATGCCGTCGGCGAGGTTGCTGGCCAGGCTCCCGGCGAGGAAGCGCGGGAAGTGGCCGCCGGCCTTCTCCCCGGCGCTCACCGGTCCCCGCCCTTCCCGGGCAGGACGATCCCGTCCTCGTCCGCGACGATCTCCGCGCCCGGGGCGATCACGACACCGCCGAACGCGACGGGGACGTCCGCCTCGCCCAGGCCGACGCGCCCGGGCCGGCGGGGGCTGGTGGCGGCGGCCAGCACGCACAGGTCCACGAGCCGCAGCTCGGCGACGTCGCGGACGGCGCCGTGGACCACGATGCCGGACCAGCCGTTGGCGGCGGCGGTACGGGCGACCTCGCCGCCGACCAGCGCCGCCCGCGTGGAGCCGCCGCCGTCGACGACCAGGACCCGGCCGTGTCCGGGTTCGGCGGCCATGGCGCGGACCAGGCCGTTGTCCTCGTGGCAGCGGATGGTGTGCGCCGCGCCGTGCAGGGAGGTCCGGCCTCCGAAGTGGCGCAGGGGTGCGTGAACACTGACCGCGGTGGGGTCGGCGTCCATCAGGTCCGCGGTGGCGGTGGCGGTGGCGACGGTTCGCATCTCCCAGCCCTCCTTACTTTCCGTGTCTGTGGGGGTTTCCCGGGGGTCATGCGCTGAGTACGGCGGCGGCCGGGCTGGGGCGGCGGCCCCAGGAGGCGACCGACCAGTGCGGGTGCAGTCCGTGCGGGGGCTCCACGGGCCGGGGGTCGGCGGGCACCTCGGGTGCCCACAGGCCCTGCTCCTCCAGCCAGGGGCGCGAGTAGACGGTGTCGCGGTAGCGGAACCCGTCGTCGGGGAACACCACCACGGTGGTGCCGTGCGGGTCGCGCTCGGCGTGCCAGCGCGCGGCCAGGTGGGCCGCGCCGCTGGTGGGCCCGGCGAAGACACCGTGTTCGGAGAACAGGCGGCGGGTGGTGTCGAAGGCCGCGGCGGCGCTCACCCAGTGGACGGTGTCGTAGGCCTCGTGGGCCACGTTGCCGGGCAGGATGCTGCTGCCCAGGCCGCGCAGGGGGCGGGGGCCGTTCTCCAGGCCGAAGATGACGCTGCCGGGCGTGTCCACGGCGACCAGTTCGAGCTCCTGGCCGAACAGCCGCAGCGCGCTGGCGATGCCGCCGGTGGAGCCGCCCGAGCCGACCGGGCCGACGACGCGGTCGACTCGGCCCAGGGCCCCGGCCAGGAGTTCGGCCACGGGGAGGTAGGCGGCGGGGTTGCCCGGGTTGTCGTACTGGCCGGGGACGAACGACTCGGGCCGTTCCCGGTGCAGCCGCTCCAGCCGGGCCAGGCGAGCGCCCTGGATGCCGCCGGGCGCGTCGAAGTCGTCGACGATCTCCACCCGGGTGCCCAGCATCTCCAGGCGGGTGCGCAGGTCGGTGTCGATGGCGGGGTCCCCGACGATGGTCAGCGGGTGGCCCAGCCGCCGGCAGACCAGGGCGAGGCCGAGCGCGAACGTTCCGGAGGAGGTCTCCAGGACGGGCGCGCCCGGGGCGAGGGCGCCCTCCTGGCGGGCCCGCTCGATGATGTGCTTGGCGGGCAGCAGCTTCATCAGGTTGAACACGGCGGCGTAGAGGTTGTCGCCGATCCGCACGAGGCGGGGCAGCGCCATGGCCTCCGTCATGTCGTCGAAGGCGACGGGGGGTGCGGAGGAGGTCGGGGAGGCGGGGGGAACGGGGGGATTGCTCATGGCGTGTGTCGTCCTCACTCGTGCTCTCCGGCGGAGAACCGCCAGAAGTCCGTGACGCCCAGGTCCGTGAGGGCCCGTTGGGCCAGGTCCAGGCGTCGGTCGGTGTCGGGGTCGCGGCCGTCGAAGACCAGGCCGGCGATGTCGCCGCTGTGCGCCACCTGGAGCCCGGCCGCCCCGGTGCGGGGCACCAGGGCCTCCAGGGCGTCGAAGCCGGGGACCGGCAGGTGGCGCTGGTTGATCCGGGCACTGGCCGAGGCGACGCGGCCGAGCAGCCCGGGGTCCGCGGCGGCGACGGCCTCGCGGAGCATCAGCCGCAGTTCGGCGAACTCGGCGACCTCCCCGGGCCCGTAGACCGCCGCCCCCATGGCCAGGGTCTCCACGCCCGCGCCGTCCCGGCTGGTGCCGAAACCGAGCACCCGCAGGGGCGGCAGCGCGCCGGGAAGCGTCTCGATGACCTTCCCCTCGCGCTGGGCGAAGAGGACCGTGTCGCCGTCGTACATCAGGGAGTCGGAGGCCTGTTCGGACCGGACCGCGATGCGCGCGGTCCGCCCGCTGTCGACCCGCTGTCCGCAGGCGTCGTGGACGGCCAGGATCGAGGCGATGACGTCGCTGGTCGAGGACCCGAAGCCGCGGGACAGGGGTACCTGGGAGACGAGGTACAGCCGCCCCCCGAGGTGGGACCTGCCCAGCGCGGACAGGGTCGCCGAGGCGGCCCGGAACGCCTTGGCCTTGCCCGCGGGCTCGACGGTGAGCACGGGGATCTCCGAGGGCTCGAAGACGGCGTAGGCGTGGTAGAGGTCGCAGGGCATGGTCGTGAGGCCGCGGACCAGCCGCCCCTCGTGCTCGAACACGCCTTGGAGGATCTCCCCGTGGTGGACACGGGACGACCCGAACCCGAGGGCGGCCGCACCTCCGGTGCCCGTGAGGAGCGGTGCGCCCTGAGGGGTGCCGCCGGCTTCCGCCATCTGCATCTCACTGCCTGTCTCTTCCAGAGGCCCGGGGGCGGGTCCTCGCGGATGTGAACGGGAACGAGCCTAGGGACGGCGGGCGCCGTTCCCCGGCGGTCGGCACCGGCGTTCCACCGGCGGTCCGCGCGGCACCCACGGCGGCGGCCGGGGGGCGGCCGGGAGGGCGGTCGACCGGCGGTTCACCGGCGGTTCACCGGCGGTTTTCGGCGGCCCCGGCGAGCGCTCCCCCACCGCCTCCCCTCTCCCTCCCCTCCCCGCGGGCACGCGCGCGGGAGCCCCGGCGCGGAGGTTCTCTCCGGTGCCGGGGCTCCCGTGGGGCGCCACCGCTCGTGGCGGGTGCGTCGTGCGTCGGACCCGGTCGTGCCGGGTCCTGCCCCGGGCCGGTTCGTGGCCGGCCCGGGGCGGGCGGTGCTCGGTGTCCAGGTGTCGGTGTCCGGGTGTCAGCGCACCAGGCTCAGCGGGCGGATGTCGGTCCAGTTCCGCTCGACGTACTCCAGGCAGGCCTGCCGGGAGTCCTCCTCCTTGGCGACCGTCCAGCCCGCCGGGACGGGGGCGAAGACGGGCCACAGGGAGTGCTGTCCCTCGGCGTTGACCAGGACCTGGAAGCGGGCGTTGTCGTCTTCGAAGGGGTTGGTCATCGTTCACTCCTCATCGCGCCGCGTGCGGCGTCTCTTGTCGTGTCGAACTTCTCTGCCAGGACCCGGCCGATCAGCGCGATCGGCCCGGGTTCGGTCATCTGGGCGTGGGTCGCCTCGATCCGGTGGACGTCGATGTCACCTCCCACGTGCGTGCTCCACGCACCCGGTCCGGGCGCTCCCTCGGGACGTCCGAGCGTCGCTTGGAAGAAGGTGACGTCACCTTCGTGGCGGCGCGGGACGAAGCGTTGTGCGATGTCCACGTGGCCGACGGCCGCGGACACCAGGGCGGCGACCTCCTCCTCGGCGAACCCGGCCATGACCGGGTCGGCGCCGCGCAGCTCGTGGACGGCCGCGGCGGGGTCGAAGGGCCGACCGGTCCCCGGCGCACCGGGGTCGGGCACCCGGCCGAGCAGCATCGCCATGAACTGGTCGTGGTCGGGCGCGGTGACCGGTCCGAGCGCCTGGGCGGGGTAGGAGTCGACCAGGGCCAGGAACTCGACCTCCTCGCCGTTCTCCCGGAGCAGGCTCGCGACGGCGTGGGCGACCATGCCGCCGAAGGAGTAGCCCAGCAGCCGGTAGGGCCCGCGGGGCCGCACCGACCTGATCCGCTCCAGGTAGTCGGCGGCCAGCGCCTCGACGTCGGCGGCGGGTGCGGCGCCGGTCAGGACGGGGCTCTGCAACCCGTAGACGGGCTGGTCGGGCCCGAGCAGCCGGGGCAGTCCGGAGAAGGACCAGGCCATGCCGCTGGCCGGGTGGATGCAGAACAGGGGCGGTGCGTCCCCGTCCGGCTGGATCGGCAGCAGCGCGTCCCAGGCCCCGACCCGGCTCTGGCCGCCGAGCAGGCCCGCCACGGTCGGCGCCCGGAACAGGTCCTTGACCTGCAACTCCATCCCGGTGGCGTCGTTGATCCGCCCGATCAGGCGGGTGGCGAGCAGGGAGTGGCCGCCCAGGTCGAAGAAGGAGTCATCGACCCCGACCCGCTCCAGCCCCAGCACCTCGGCGAACACCCGGCACACGAGTTCCTCGCGCGGGGTGACCGCCTCCCGGCCGCGGGCCAGGGCCCCGTAGTCGGGGACCGGCAGAGCCCGGCGGTCCAGCTTGCCGTTGCCGGTCAGGGGCAGGTCGTCCACGGTGACGAACAGGGACGGGACCATGTAGTCGGGCAGGGACTCCGCCAGGGACTCGCGCAGAGCGGCCTGGTCGAGCGTGTGCCCGGGTTCGGGGACGACGTAGGCGACCAGGCGCTTGTCGCCGGGGCGGTCCTCGCGGACGACGACCGCGGACCGGCCGATGCCTGGCCGGCCGGCCAGGGCCGCCTCGACCTCGGCGGGCTCGATGCGAAAGCCCCGGATCTTCAACTGGCCGTCGACCCGGCCGAGGAAGCGGATCTCCTTGTGGGGGGTCCACCTCACCAGGTCGCCGGTGCGGTACATCCGGCTCCCCTCGGCTCCGTAGGGGTCGGCGACGAACCGCTCGGAGGTCAGGTCCGCGCGGCCCACATAACCGCGGGCGACGTGTGATCCGCCCACGTACAGCTCCCCGATGGCGCCCGGGGGCACCGGTCGCAGCCGGTCGTCCAGGACGTACATGGTGGTGTCGTCCATGGGGTCGCCCAGGGTCAGGTCGCCCAGGGTGCGGGCGCCTCCCCGGTCCCCCGGGACCACGGGGAAGGCCTGGTAGCTGGACCAGACGGTCGTCTCGGTCGGCCCGTAGCCGTGGACGACCACGGTGTCGGGGCAGTGGCGCAGCACCCGGTCCACCGCGGCCGGGGAGGCGACGTCACCGCTGGTCCACACCTCCCTGAGCAGGGCCAGGGCCTCGACGCACTCGTCCGCCATGACGTTGAACAGGCCGGTGGTGAAGTAGGCCGCCGTCACGCCGTGGTCGCGGATGGTGCCGGCGAGCACCCGGGCGTCGCCGTTCGTGGTCGGGGCCAGGACCAGGGTGCGGCCGCGCAGCAGCGGCACCCAGATCTCGTACGTGGAGGCGTCGAACCCGTAGGCGGAGTGGACCATGACCCGGTCGTGGCGGTCGCCGTCCCAGCAGTGGTCGGCGGCGAGGTGGACCACGTTGCGGTGGTCCACGGCCACCCCCTTGGGCCGACCGGTCGATCCCGACGTGAACATGACGTACAGCAGGGCCAGGTCGCCGACCTCCCCGCCGCGGGGGCGGACGTGGTCGGGCGGGTCGGCGGGCAGGGCGTCGGCGACCACGACCGCGGTGCCGTGCGCCGCCTCCGCGGCGGCCACCTCGCCGGTGCTCCAGCCGGTGTCGGTGACCAGGACGGCGGCCCCGGTCTCGGCCATGATGGTCCGCACCCGGGCGGGCGGGAACGACCCGGCCAGGGGCACGTAGGCGGCGCCGCACTTGACCACGGCGAGGGTGGCGACCAGCTGGTGCACGGAGCGGTCCACCAGGACCGCCACGGCGGACTCCGGCAGGGCGCCGGCGGCGGCCAGGTGGCGGGCCAGCCGGTCGGCCCGGGCGTCCAGTTCGGCGTAGGTGAGCCGTTCGTCCCCGCTGACCAGGGCGATCGCGTCGGGGGTCGCCCGGACGCGCTCCTCGAACAGCTCGTGGACCAGTGCGCCGGGCCGGTGCGGTGAGGCGGTGTCGTTGTAGGTGCGGACGTCCTCCCGTTCGTTCTCCGACAGCAGCGGGATGTCCCGCACCCGGCTCCCGGGGGCGGCGGCCGCGGCGGCCAGGATCCGGCCGAGCCGGTCCACCAGGGCGGACGCGGTCTCGGCGTCGAAGAGGTCGGTGGCGTACTCCAGGCCGCCTCCCAGACCCGCGGGGTCTCCGTCGGGTCCGTACTCCTCCGCCAGGACGAAGGTGAGGTCGAACTTGGCCGTCCCGGTCGAGAACGGCACCTCGGAGGCGGTCAGCCCCGGCAGCGCCAGGTCGGCGCGCGCGTTGTTCTGGAGTGCCACCATGACCTGGAACAGGGGCTGGTGCGCGGTCGATCGGACCGGGTTCAGCACCTCCACCAGGCGGTCGAAGGGCAGGTCCTGGTGCGCGAACGCGGCCAGGTCGGACTCCCGGACCCGGGCCAGCAGCTCGGCGAAGGTCGGGTCCCCGGAGGTGTCGGTGCGCAGCACCAGCGTGTTCACGAAGAACCCGACCAGGTCGTCCAGCGCCTGGTCGCCGCGGCCGGCCACCGGGGTGCCCAGGGGCACGTCGTCCCCGGCGCCCATCCGGTCCAGCAGGACGGCCAGGGCCGCCTGGACCACCATGAACAGGGTGACGTGCTGTTCGCGGGCCAGGGCCAGCAGGTCGCGGTGCAGGTCGGCGGGCAGCGCCACCGGGACGATCTCGCCGCGGTGGGAGGCCCGGGCCGGGCGGGCCCGGTCCACCGGGAGTTCGAGGACGTCGGGGATCCCGGCCAGGGAGGTGCGCCAGTGCTCGGCCTGGGCCGTGACCGGGCCCTCCGCGTCCTCCAGGAGGCCGCGCTGCCAGAGCGCGTAGTCGGCGTACTGGACGGCCAGGGGCGCCCAGCCGGGGGCCGCGCCGTCCAGCCGGGCGGTGTAGGCCTCGGACAGGTCGCGCAGCAGCGGGGCCATGGACCAGCCGTCGCCCGCGATGTGGTGGACCACCAGCACCAGGACGTGCTCGGCCGGACCCAGCCGCACCAGGGTCGTGTGCAGCGGCGGCTCCGACTCCAGGTCGAAGGTGCGGGTGACGATCCGGTCCAGGACCTCGGGGAACCCGGCCGGGTCCGCCTCGACCGCGTCCAGGACCGCCCCGGACTCGCCGGGGGCGAGGATCCGCTGGTGGGGTTCGCCGTCGACCTGCTCGAAGACGGTGCGCAGGGACTCATGGCGCTCGACCACGTCGTCCAGCGCGGCCTTCAGGGCGGCCGGGTCGAGGTCGCCCTCCAGGCGCAGGGCCACCGGGATGTTGTAGGTGGCGCCGGGGCCCTCCAGCCGGTCCAGGAACCACAGGCGGCGCTGGGCGTAGGAGAGCGGGATGCGCTCGGGCCGCTCCGCGACCGCCGCGACCGGGCGGACCACGGCGGCGTTCGTGCCCTCGGCGGCGGCCAGGCGGGCGGCCGCCTCGGCGACGGTGGGGGCGCGGAACAGGTCCTTGAGGGTGAGCTCCGCCCCCAGCGCGGTGCGGACGCGCGCCGTGAGGCGGGCGGCGAGCAGGGAGTGGCCGCCCAGGTCGAAGAAGGAATCGTCGATGGTCACCGACTCCAGGCCCAGGACCTCCGCGAACAGCCCGCACAGGATCTCCTCGCGGGCATCGCGCGGGGCACGCCCCCGCGACAGAGCACCGAAGTCCGGCTCCGGCAGCGCCCGCCGGTCCACCTTGCCGTTCGCGTTGAGGGGCAGCGCGTCCAGGACCACCACCGCGGCCGGGACCATGTAGTCGGGCAGCACCGTCCCCAGGGAGGCGCGCAGCGCGGCCGGGTCGATCGCCGCCCCCGCGGCCGGGACCGTGTAGGCGACCAGGCGGCGTTCCCCGGCGGGGTCCCGGTGGACGAGGACGAAGGCCTGGGCGACCTCGTCCGCGCCCGCCATGACGGCCTCGATCTCGCCGAGTTCGATGCGGAAGCCGCGGATCTTGACCTGGTCGTCGACCCGGCCCAGGAAGACGATGCGCCCCTGCCGGTCCCAGGAGACCAGGTCGCCGGTCCGGTACATCCGGCCGCCGGGGTCGCCGTGGATGTCGGGGACGAAACGCTCGGCGGTCAGGTCCGCGCGGCCGAGGTAGCCGCGGGCCACGCCCTCACCGGCGATGTACAGCTCGCCCGGGACGCCCACCGGGGCCGGCCGCAGGCGCTCGTCCAGCACGTACACCCGCATGTTGTCCAGCGGACGGCCGATCGGGACCCGGTCCTCCTCGGAGAGGTCGGCGGGCACCTCGAAGGCGGTGGCGAAGGTGGTGGTCTCGGTCGGGCCGTACACGTGGGAGACCGCCGTGTCCGGGCAGGCCCGCACCACACGGGCCATGGCGGCCGGGGAGACGAACTCGCCGCCGGTGAGCACCGAGCGCACCCGGGACAGCAGGGCCGGGTCCTCCTCGGCGATGAGGTTGAACAGCGCCGTGGTGAGGAAGACGGCGGTCACCTCGTGGCGGTCCAGGACGCCCCGCAGGGTCTCGACGTCCGTCTCTCCCGGGGCGACGACGACGCGTCCGCCGTTGAGCAGCGGCACCCACAGTTCATAGGTCGCCGCGTCGAAGGCGTGCGGGGAGCGGAAAAGCACCCGTTCGTGGGCACCCCCGCGCCAGCGGCGGTCCATGGCCAGGGCGACCACGTCGCGGTGGCCCACCACCACGCCCTTGGGGCGGCCGGTGGAGCCCGACGTGAACATCACGTACGCCGTGGCGGTCGAGTCGACCGCCGCCCCCTCGGGGGAACCGGTCCCGGCGAGCAGGCCGGCGGCGGCCAGGACGGGCAGCCCGGTCCCGGCGACCGCGCCGGCCGTGGCGGGGTCGGCGACCAGCACCCGAGCGCCGCAGTCGTCGAGGATGAGCGCCAGCCGGTCGGCCGGGTGCGAGGCGTGCAGCGGCACGTACACGGCTCCCGCCCGCAGCACGCCCAGGGTCACCGCGACCAGGTCGATCGAACGCTCCATCGCCAGCGCCACCCGGTCACCGGGGCGCACCCCGGCGTCGGCCAGCCCGGCGGCGACCACCGCCGAGGCGCGCTCCAGCTCCGCGTAGGTCAGCGCCCCCGCCCCGCCCTCCACCGCGACGGCGTCGGGAGAGGCCTGGGCCCGCGCCAGGAACAGGTCCACGATCGACCCCTCCGGCAGCGGGACGGCGGTGTCGTTCCACTCCACCAGGACCCGGTGCCGCTCCTCCTCCGACAGCAGCGGGATGTCCCGCACCCGTGCGCCGGGGTCGGCCGCGGCGGCGGCCAGGATCCGGCCCAGGCGCTCGACCAGGGCGGCCGCGGTCTCGGCGTCGAAGAGGTCGGTGGCGTACTCCAGCCCGCCGCCCAGGCCCAGCGGCTCCCCGTCCGGGCCGTACTCCTCCGCCAGGACGAAGGTGAGGTCGAACTTGGCCGTCCCGGTCGAGAAGGGCGCCTCGGACACCGACAGCCCCGGCAGGTCCAGGTCGGCGCGCGCGTTGTTCTGGAGCGCGATCATCACCTGGAAGAGCGGCTGGTGGGCGGTCGATCGGACCGGGTTCAGCACCTCCACCAGGCGGTCGAAGGGCACGTCCTGGTGCTCCAGGTCGGCGAGCGTCCGCTCGCGCACCCGTCCCAGCAGTTCGGCGAAGGTCGGGTCGCCCGAGGTGTCGGTGCGCAGGACGAGCGTGTTGACGAAGAACCCGACCAGGTCCTCCAGCGCCGCATCGCCGCGGCCGGCCACCGGGGTGCCCAGCGGGATGTCGGTGCCCGCGCCCATCCGGGTCAACGTGGCGGCCAGGGCCGCCTGGAGCACCATGAACAGGGTCGCGTCGTGGCGCCGGGCCAGGGCCAGCAGGTCGCGGTGCAGGTCGGCGGGCAGCGCCACCGGGGCGACCTCGCCGCGGTGCGAGGGCCGGGCGGGCCGGGCCCGGTCCGCCGGGAGTTCGAGCACGTCCGGGAGGTCGGCCAGCACCTCGCTCCAGTGGGCGAGCTGCCCGGGGACCGGACCCTCCCCGTCGGCGAGGAGCCCGTCCTGCCAGAGCGCGTAGTCGGCGTACTGGACCGGCAGGGGACCCCACTGCGGGGCATCGCCGTTCAGCCGGGCGGCGTAGGCCGTCGAGAGGTCGCGCAGCAGCGGGGCCATGGACCAGCCGTCGCCCGCGATGTGGTGGACCACCAGCACCAGGACGTGCTCGACCGGACCGACCCGCAGCAGGGTCGTGTGCAGCGGCGGCTCCGACTCCAGGTCGAAGGTCTCCTGGGCCAGCTCATCGACCCGGGCCGCGACCCCGTCGCCGCCCACCTCCTCGACCCGCAGAATCGGGCGGGCGGCCTCCGCGGGCAGGACGCGCTGGTACGGGTCGCCGTCGACCTGCTCGAAGACGGTGCGCAGCGACTCGTGGCGCTCCACCACATCGCTCAGGGCCGCCTCCAGCGCGGCCGTGTCGAGGCCGCCCTCCAGACGCAGGGCCACCGGGATGTTGTAGGCGGCACCCGGGCCCTCCAGGCGGTCCAGGAACCACAGCCTGCGCTGGGCGTAGGACAGCGGGACCCGCTCCGGCCGCTCCGCGACCGCCGTGACGGGCGGCGCCGCGACCGCGCCGGAGGCCCCGGCGGCGGCCAGGCTCTCGGCCATCCGCGCCACGGTGGGGGCACGGAACAGGTCCTTGAGGGTGAACTCCGCACCCAGGGCCGCACGGACCCGGGTCGTCAGGCGGGCGGCGAGCAGGGAGTGACCGCCCAGGTCGAAGAACGAGTCGTCGATCGTCACCGACTCCAGCCCCAGGACCTCCGCGAACAGACCACACAGGATCTCCTCGCGGGCGTCCCGCGGGGCGCGGCCCGTCCCCGGGGCGGACTCGGGCGCGGGCAGCGCCCGCCGGTCCACCTTGCCGTTGGCGTTGAGCGGCAGCGCGTCCATGGGCACGACCGCCGACGGGACCATGTAGTCGGGCAGCACCGCGCCCAGGGCGGACCGCAGCCCGGCCGGGTCGATCACCGCGTCCGCGGCCGGGACCGCGTAGGCGACCAGCCTGCGGTCGCCGGGGCGGTCCTCGCGGACCATCACCATGCCGCGGCCGACGGAGGGGTGTGCGCCCAGGTGGGCCTCGATCTCACCGAGTTCGATGCGGAAGCCGCGGATCTTGACCTGGTCGTCCACCCGGCCCAGGAACACGATGCGCCCCTGCCGGTCCCAGGCCACCAGGTCGCCGGTCCGGTACATCCGGCCGCCCGGCTCGCCGTGGATGTCGGGCACGAACCGCTCGGCGGTCAGGTCCGGCCGCCCCAGGTAGCCGCGGGCCACACCCTCACCGGCGATGTACAGCTCGCCCGGCACACCCACCGGGGCCAGCCGCAGGCGCTCGTCCAGCACGTACACCCGCATGTTGTCCAGCGGGCGGCCGATCGGGACCCGGTCCTCCTCCGACACCTCCGCTGGCACCTCGAAGGCGGTCGCGAAGGTCGTCGTCTCCGTCGGGCCGTACACGTGGGAGACCGCCGTGTCCGGGCAGGCCCGCACCACCCGTGCCATCGCCGCGGGGGACACGAACTCGCCGCCCGTCAGGACCGCCCGCACCCGGGCCAGCAGGGCCGGGTCCTCCTCCGCGATGAGGTTGAACAGCGCCGTGGTCAGGAAGACCGCGGTCACCTCGTGGCGGGTCAGCACCCGCCGCATCGTCTCGACGTCGGTCTCCCCGGGGGCCACGACCACCCGGCCGCCGTTGAGCAGCGGCACCCACAGCTCGTAGGTCGCCGCGTCGAAGGCGTGCGGGGAGCGGAACAGCACCCGCTCGTGCGCTCCACCCCGCCAACGCCGGTCCATGGCCAGGGCCACCACGTCGCGGTGGCCCACCACCACGCCCTTGGGACGGCCGGTGGAGCCCGACGTGAACATCACGTAGGCGGAGTCCTGGGGCGTCGGGGCCGTGTCCGGGGCCGTGCGGTCCCCCGCGACGAGCTCCGCCGCCGCCAGCACCGGCAGGTCGGCACCCGCGGCTCCGAGGGCCTTGACGGCGTCGGCCATGGAGGCGTCCGCGACCAGCACCCGGGCGCCGCAGTCGTCGAGGATGAGCGCCAGCCGGTCGGCCGGGTGCGAGGCGTGCAGCGGCGCGTAGAGCGCGCCGGCGCGCAGCACGCCCAGGGTCACCGCGACCAGGTCGATCGAACGCTCCATCGCCAGGGCGACGGGGTCGCCGGGGCGCACCCCGGCGTCGGCCAGCCCGGCGGCGACCGCCGCCGAGGCGCGGTCCAGCTCCGCGTAGGTCAGCGCCCCCGCCTCCCCCTCCACCGCGACGGCGTCGGGGGTGGCGGCCGCCTGTGCCAGGAAGAGGTCCACGATCGACCCCTCCGGCAGCGGGGCGGCGGTGTCGTTCCACTCCACCAGGACCCGGTGCCGCTCCTGCTCCGAGAGGAGGTCGATCTCGCCGACGGTGACCTCCGGGCGGTGCGCGACCGCCTTCAGCACCCGGCCGAGCCGGTCCACGAGGGCGGCCGCGGTCTCGGCGTCGAAGAGGTCGGTGGCGTACTCCAGGGCGCCGCCCAGACCGCCCGGGGCGCCCCCGGGGCCGTACTCCTCGGTGAGGATGAAGGTGAGGTCGAACTTGGCGGTGCCGGTGGAGAAGGGCAGCTCCCCGACCGTGAGCCCGGGCAGGTCCAGGTCGGCGCGCGCGTTGTTCTGGAGCGCGACCATGACCTGGAAGAGCGGCTGGTGCGCGGTGGAGCGGACCGGGTTGAGGACCTCCACCAGACGGTCGAAGGGCACGTCCTGGTGCTCCAGGTCGGCGAGCGTGCGCTCGCGGACCCGCTCCAGCAGCTCCGTGAATGCGGGGTCGCCGGAGGTGTCGGTGCGCAGGACGAGCGTGTTGACGAAGAACCCGACCAGGTCCTCCAGCGCCTCGTCGCTCCGCCCGGCCACCGGGGTGCCCAGCGGGATGTCGGTGCCCGCGCCCATCCGGGTCAACGTCGCCGCCAGCGCCGCCTGGAGCACCATGAACAGGGTGGCGTCGTGCCGCTGGGCGAGGGTGACCAGGTCGCGGTGCAGGTCGGCAGGGAGGGAGATCGGGGCCGTGCCGCCGCGGTGCGAGGCCCGGGCCGGGCGGGCCCGGTCCACCGGGAGTTCGAGCACGTCCGGGAGGTCGGCCAGCACCTCGCTCCAGTGGGCGAGCTGTTCGGCCGCCAGGCTCTCGCCGTCCTCCTCGCCGTCGAGGAGGTCGCGCTGCCAGAGCGCGTAGTCGGCGTACTGGATCTCCAGCGGCTCCCAGGCGGGAGCCGCGCCGCCCAGTCGGGCCCGGTAGGCCTCGGACAGGTCGCGCAGCAGCGGGGCCATGGACCAGCCGTCACCGGCGATGTGGTGGACCACCAGCACCAGGACGTGTTCGGCCGGGCCGACCCGCAGCAGGGTCGTGTGCAGCGGCGGCTCCGACTCCAGGTCGAAGGTCTCCTGGGCCAGCGCGTCCACCCGGACCGCGACCCCGTCGCCGCCCACCTCCTCGACCCGCAGGGCCGGGCGGGCGGCCTCCGCCGGCAGAACGCGCTGGTACGGGTCGCCGTTCTCGGACGGGAAGACGGTGCGCAGCGACTCGTGGCGCTCCACCACATCGCTCAGGGCCGCCTCCAGCGCGGCCGGGTCCAGGCCGCCCTCCAGACGCAGGGCCATCGGGATGTTGTAGGTGGCGCCGGGACCCTCCAAGCGGTCCAGGAACCACAACCTCCGCTGTGCGTAAGAAAGGGGGATCATTGTCCGTCTCACCTGATATCCCGCCGCGTCGGCGTCCGTCCTTTTTCTCCGTCACCAAGGACATTAGGGCCGGTCAGAGCGGTGGAAGGGCAGGTGGAGCGGCACCCTCCCCGGCAGTTCCGCGGGCCCGGTGCGGCACCGGTCCGGACACGCGG
>NZ_JBJJBV010000409.1:0-4382 GCF_045446735.1 Nocardiopsis protaetiae | reverse complement strand
TAGTTGTAGGAGCGGAAGGACACTCCCTGCCCGGACAGCCCCGGCACCGGGCACCAGGTGGCGTCCTCGGCGAACAGGGTGCTTCCGTCGGAGGGGTGCCGCTTGACTCGGGAGTCCTGGTGGCGCAGGAACTCGCCGGGGTGGTTGCGGGACTCGAAGGAGACGCACGCGCCGTCGGCCAGGCCGGGCACGATCTTCCAGGTGGCGTCGGCCCTGAGCACGTCGCCGCTGGAGCCGTCCACCGGCTCGGTGTAGGCCAGCTCCTCGTAGTGGCGCAGGTAGCGGTCCTCGTGGCCGGGGGTGGTCACCCGCAGGGAGTGGAACCCGCCGGTCTCCAGGTCCACCCGGCCGCCCACCGGCTCCCCGGCGATGAGGGCGGCGTGCGCCGCCGCCACCGCCGCGGCGTCCACCTTGAGGACCCGGCGGTCGTAGGTCCACATGCCGTTGAGCTCGTTCTCCACGTCGGTGATCTCGGTGTAGATCGACGCGGAGAGGCCGTGGGTGCGCTCCAGCCGCTGCACGCCCGCCATCAGTCCGACGTAGCGGGTGGTCAGGGATTCCGGATCGGCGAGCATCTCGTAGCCGAACCCGTCACCCGGGCTCCACTCGTGGCCCTCCACCCGCAGCCCGTACCCGCCGAACTCGCCGAGCACCGAGATGCGGGTGTCCGACGCCGGGGCCGGGTTCCCCGGGCCCACGTAGATGTGGGAGTCCACGGCGTCGCCGTTGCCGGTGTCGTGCCAGCCCGAGGCGCCGGTGACCAGGCGGGAGGGGTCGGCGTCCTTGACCTCGTCGGTGATGCGGGCCCCGTCGTACTGCCCCCAGCCCTCGTTGAAGGGGATCCAGTGGGTGATGGACGGGAAGGACCGGTGCTCGTCGATCATCTCGTGCAGCTCGGTCTCGAACTGCGCGCGGTCGGCGGCCGAGGGCTCGTGGGCCATGTTGGGCATGTCCTGCCAGACGATGAGCCCGAGCACGTCCGCCCAGTAGTACCAGCGGTCCGGCTCGACCTTCACGTGCTTGCGGACGGTGTTGTAGCCCAGGTCCAGGTGGGCCTGGAGGTCGAACCTCAGGGCCTCGTCGGTGGGCGCGGTGGAGATGCCGTCGGGCCAGTACCCCTGGTCCAGGGTGCCGACCTGGAAGACGTACTCGCCGTTGAGCAGCGGGCGCAGCACCCCGTCCACCTCGCCGGTGGTGATGGAGCGCATCCCCACGTAGCCCTCGACCTCGTCCACGGCCTGCCCGTCGCGCTCCAGGGACACGTCCAGGTCGTAGAGGAAGGGGTCGCCGGGCGCCCACAGGTGCGGGTCGGGGACCGGGACGGTGATCGCGGTCCCCGCCGGGCCGGAGGCCGAGCCCACCACGGTGTCGCCGTCGCGGACGTCGACCCGGGCGGTGGCGCCCTCGGCGCCCGCGGCGTTCACGAGCACCTCGACCTGCTCGCCCGGCACGTCCGGGGTGACGTCGAGCCGGGTGACATGGGTCTGCGCCACCGGCTCCAGCCACACCGTCTGCCAGATGCCGGAGTAGGACGTGTAGAAGATGCCCGACGGGTCGTTGCGCTGCTTGCCCACGGGCTGGCCGCCCGCGTCGCCGGGGTCGTACACCCCCACGACGATCTCGTTGGCGCCCGCGGCCAGCCGGTCGGTGATGTCGAAGGAGAACTTGTCGTAGCCGCCGGTGTGGCCGCCGACCTCGGTGCCGTTGACCCAGACGGTGGCCTGCCAGTCCACGGCGCCGAAGTTGAGCAGCACCCGGCTCCCGTCCCAGTCGGCCGGGACCTCGAAGGAGCGGCGGTACCACATGCGGTCGTGCTTCTCCTGGACCCCGGAGAGCGCGGACTCGATCGGGTAGGGGACGAGGATCTCCCGGTCCAGGGTCCGGCCCAGGGGCGGGGCCTGGCCGGCGGAGCCGGGCTCCCACTCCCAGGTGCCGTTGAGGTTGAGCCAGTCCTCGCGCACCATCTGCGGGCGCGGGTACTCGGGCAGCGCGTTGTCGGGGGAGACCTCGCTCGTCCAGGGGGTCTCCAGCGGGGCGGCCGCGGCGGCGGAGCTCTCGGAGGGCGCCGCAGGTGTCGCGGCGGTGGTCGCCAGGGCTGCGGCCGGGACCAGCAGCAGCGCGGTCAGGACCGCGCCCCACCGGGCCAGGGGGGATCGTCGGGTCGGGGACGCGGGAGCGGGGGGCTCGGGGGATCGGCGGGCGGATGACGGGGGGACGGGGGGTCTGCCGTGCATACGGTTTCTCCGTGTTCGCGAGCGGTGCGACCCGGGGTGCCGGAGTCCCAGGTCCGCACTTTTTACAACGTGGAAAACCTGACGTCACGAAGATGAGAGCACGATGCCCGGCGCCTGTCCAGACCTCCGGTGACGGAAAAAGGGAAACGCTCCCACCCTGCTGTTTCCCTGCGATTCCGCATCCGTCCTGCTTACCGGGGTGGTGCGCACCCCGTTCGCATGTTGTATAACGATGGAAAATCAACGCCGTCAGACGCGCCAGCCACAAGGAGGCCCCGTGGGCATCAGCCTGAAGGACGTCGCACAGCGGGCGGGGGTGTCGATCAAGACCGTGTCCAACGTGGTCAACGGCTACCGGCACGTCACACCCCAGACCCGCCAGCGTGTCCAGCGGGCCATCGACGAACTCGGCTACCGGCCCAACCTCACCGCACGCCACCTGCGCAAAGGCCGCACCGGCATGATCGCCCTGGCCGTCCCCGAGCTCACCAACCCCTACTTCGCCGAACTCGCCGACGCCGTCATCGAGCACGCCGCCGGACTCGACTACATCGTCCTGCTCGACCACACCGGCGGCCGCCGCGACCAGGAGGTCCTCTTCGCCCAGGGCTTCCGCGCCCGGCTCATCGACGGCCTCATCCTCAGCCCCATCGAGCTGGAGAACGAGGACCTGCTCGCCCGGGAGAGCGACGCCCCCCTGGTGCTGCTCGGCGAGCGCGAGTACGACGCCCCCTACGACCACATCGCCATCGACAACGTCACCGCCGCCCGCACCGCCGCCGCCCACCTGGTGGAGATCGGACGGCGGCGCATCGCGTTCGTCGGCGCCCGGCACGGCCGCGCCCGCGCCACCGCCCACCTGCGGCTGCGCGGCTGGCGGGAGGTCATGGCCGAATCCGGGCTGCCCTCCGACGACGCCCTCATCGCCGTCACCGACGGGTACAGCCGCGAGGACGGCGCCCAGGCCATGGCCCGGCTCCTCGACTCCGGGCAGCGGCCCGACGCCGTGTTCTGCTACAACGACCTCATCGCCGTGGGCGCCATGCGCACCCTCGCCGAACGCGGGCTGCGGGTGCCCGAGGACGTGGCCGTGGTCGGCTTCGACGACATCGAGGAGAGCCGCTACGGCGCCACCACCCTGACCACCGTCGCCCCGCACAAGCGGGCCATCGCCCGCGCCGCCACCGACCTGCTGCTGGAGCGGCTGGCCGGGGAGGCGGACACCCCGCCGCGGCGGCTCCAGCCCGGGTTCGCGCTCATCACCCGCGAGAGCACGGTGGGGCGCCCCTGAACCGGGACCCCGGGCTGCTACGGTGCGGGGCGACGCGACGCAGCGCCGGACGAGGAGACCGCCCATGCCCACCACCGAGCCGTACAGCGACCACCCCAGCGGAGTCGTCCACCGCTGGGATGCGGAGAACGGGGGCGGCGGGGGAGCGGCCGGCCCCGCTCCGGTGGCCGTGCTGCTGCACGGCGGCTGGTGGCGCGACCTGCACGACGCCTCGCTCATGGACCCGCTCGCCCGCGACCTCACCGCGGCGGGATGGGCGGTGTGGAACGTGGAGTACCGGCGCACCGGGGACGACGGCGGCGGCTGGCCGCGGACCCTCGACGACGTGAACGCCGCCCTGCGGCAGGTCGGCCGCGCACTGCGCGCGGCGCCCGAGCGCTACGACGCCGCCCGGGTGGTGAGCGTGGGCCACTCCGCGGGCGGGCACCTGGCACTGCTCAACGCCCTGGACCCCGGGACCCCGGTCACCGGGGTGGTCGCCCTGGCACCCATCACGGACCTGGAGCGCTGCGCCCGGGCGGGGCTGGGGGAGGGGGCTGTCGAACCGTTCCTGGGACCGTACCCGGGGGCGGAGGTGTACACGGAGTCCTCGCCGCTGCACCGGGTTCCGCTCGGGCTGCCGCAGCTGGTGGTGCACGGGGACGCGGACCAGCGCGTTCCGGTCGAGCACAGCCGCGACTACACGGCGGCGGCCCGCGCGGCGGGCGACCGGGTGGAGTACCGGGAGCCGGCGGGGGCCGACCACTTCGCCGTCATCGACCCGGGGCACGCCGCCTGGGGCGAGGTCCGCGCCCACCTGGGGATCCGACCCGGGACGCGACGGGGTTGAAGCAGACACGGGGGCGGCCCGATGGGCC
>NZ_JBJJBV010000408.1:0-4334 GCF_045446735.1 Nocardiopsis protaetiae | reverse complement strand
GGGGCCGCCGAGGCGCTGGGAGGGGTGCGCCGGTGCGGCGGGAGGTGTGCAGGAGACGGGGTCTCACGTTTGCGGACGGTGCCGACGCGCTCGCCGGACATCGGATGTCCGCAGGTCACCGGGAGCGGGCATGGGGTTCATCACGTCGACTTCGTGAGTGGTCTGCGGTGGAACGCTCGCATTCGTCCCTGTGGAGAGGTGTACACGGAGTCCGGGAATGGACTACGGTTTTGGAGCACCGGCCGCCGCCCCTATCGACCGGCGGACACGACGCGCCCGGCGCGACGCGATCCCCGACCCGCGCGGCGGTGCCCCCGGCCGCCCCCGTCGGCCCTGTCGGATCGTTCCAGATACGAGGTCGCCATGTTCGCCCGTTCCCTGCACGACCCCTCCCTTCCCTCCACGCGGTGGAACTGACCGGCGGCTGACCATGGCGGTCGTACTCCTCAGCAACATCGGTCGCTTGTGGACCGGCGACGAGATGCTGACCAAGGCGGCGCTCCTGATCGACGACGAGCGGGTGGCCTGGGTCGGTCCCGCCGCCGAGCTGCCCCAGCGGCTGCCCGGGGTCTACGAGGACCTCACCGACGTCGACGACATCATCAACATCGGCGGCGGGCTCATCACGCCCGGACTCGTCGACGCCCACTGCCACCCCGTCTACGCGGGCGACCGCTACGCCGAGGTCAACATGTGGGCCAAGGGCGCCTCCCAGGGCGACATCTTCGCCGCCGGCGGCGGGGTGTCCACCACCGTCACCATCACGCGCGGGACCGACCCCTGGACCCTGTGCAACGCGGTGCGGGAACGGCTGCGGCACTGGGTCATCACCGGGACCACCACCGTCGAGGCCAAGACCGGCTACCACCTCACCCGCGACGGCGAACTGGCCGACGTGCGCCTGCTGCGCTCCCTGGAGGAGGAGCCCGGGATGCCGCGCCTGCACATCACGTTCTTCCCCGCCCACGGGGTGCCGCCCGAGTTCTTCGGCCGCCCCGCCGAGTACGTCGCCACCGCCGCCTCCTGGCTCGCCGACGCCGCCCAGGTGGGCGCCGACGGGGTGGACGTCTACTGCGACAACCGGCAGTTCACCACCGACGACGCGCGGATGCTGCTGTCCGTGGGCCAGTCCGTGGGGCTGCGCACCACGCTGCACGCCTGCTCGCGGCCCCGCCACGGGGCGGTGCGCATGGCCGCCGAGATCGGCTGCACCTCCGTGGACCTGCTGCACGAGACCGACGACGAGGACATCCTGGCGCTGGCCGCCACCCGCACCCCCGTGGTGGCCTGCCCCACCACCTCGCTGCACGAACGCCGCCACCCGCCGGTGCGGGCCCTGCTCGACCACGGCGTGCCCGTCGGGCTGGGCACCGACCACAACCCCGGGCAGAGCGGCGCCACGTCGATGCCGCTCATCATCTCGCTGGCCGTGGCCATGTTCCAGATGACCGTGCAGGAGGCGCTGCACGCCGCCACCGTCGGCGGCGCCCGCGCGCTGGGGCTCGCCGACCGCGGCATGCTCGCGCCCGGCAACCTGGCCGACCTGGTGCAGTGGGACGCCGACCACGAGGGCGCCTTCGCGTGGTCGATGGGGCTCAAGGCCCTGCACGTGTGGCAGGGCGGCCGCACCATCCACTAGCGGCGCGTCGACGGGGAGCGGTGGCGGCGTGGGCGGCACGCCGGGCGCGGGTCGCAGGGGCGGCGCGCGAGGCGCCGCCTCCGACGGCGACGGGCAGAGCGGGGCCACGGCCGAAGCCCGCCTTTGAGAGGGAGATCTGTCGGCCGGAGGCCGCCCTTTGAGGGTGGTGGTGGGTGACGGGTGGGTGGTGGTGGGTGACGGGCTAGCGGCGGCCGCGGGCCCGGGCGATCTCGATGACGGCGCGCTCCAGCGCGTACTCCGGGTCGCGGCCCGCACCCTTGATCAGCGCGTCGGTCTCGGCGACCACCGCCATCGCCCGGCCGATCCCCGCCGGGGACCAGCCGCGCGCCTGCTGGCGCAGCGTGCGCAGCTTCCACGGCGGAACCTTGGCGCTCTTGGCCAGGTCCGCGTCCGAGCCGCCGCGCGAGGGACCCGCCACCACGGCGATCCCGCGCACCGCACCCGCCAGCGCGCTGTTGATCAGCACCGGGGCGGTGCCCACCGCCAGCGACCAGCGCAACTGCTCCAGGGCCTCGGGCAGGCGGCCCTCCACCGCGCGGTCCGCGACGGTGAACCCCGACGCCTCCGCCCGGCCCGAGTGGTACCGGGCCACCGCGGCCGCGTCCACCCGGCCCTCGGTGTCGGCGACCAGCTGGGTGCAGGCCGCGGCGATCTCGCGCAGCTCGCTGCCGACCGCGTCCAGCAGCGCCTGGGCGGCGTCCGGGGTGATCTGCCGGCCCGCCGCCGAGAACTCGGCCTTGACGAAGGCCACGCGTTCGGGACCCTTGGTGGGGCCCTTGCAGTCCACCCGGGCCGCGCCCGCCTTCTGCGCCGCCTGGAGCAGGGCCTTGCCCTTGTTGCCGCCCGCGTGCGTCAGGACCATGGTGACGTCGTCGGCCGGGTTCTCGAGATAGGCGGTCACCGTCTCGGCCAGGTCCTTGACCAGGTCCTGGGAGGAGCGCAGCACGACCACCCGGCGGTCGCCGAACAGCGACGGGGAGGTCACCTCCACCAGGGTGTGCGGACCCACCTGGGAGGGGACCAGGTCGTGGACGTCCACCTCCGGGTCCTCGGCGCGGACGGCGGCCACGATGGCGGCGACGGCCCGGTCGACGAGGAGCTCCTCGTCGCCGACGATGATCGTGATCGGGGCGGGTGCAGGCATACCACGAGCATGCCACGCCCCACCGACCTCCCGCGCGCCGAAGCGACCGGTCCGGTCCCCGGACCAGTGCCAGCGGGCCCTCGGCCGAGCCGACCACCGCGATGTCCCCGGACAGGTCGGTGCGCAGGTCCAGGGCGTTCATGCGGCGCAGCACGCTCTGGGTGAGCGGCGCCGGGTGGCCGTACGGGTTGTCGGCGCCCACCGAGGTCAGGGCGATCCGCGCCCTGGTGGCCTCCAGGAACTCCGGGACCTGCGCCGCCGAACCGTGGTGGGGGACCGCCAGCACCGCCACCGCCAGGGGTTCGCCGAGCATGCCGCGCTGGGCCTCCTCCTCGACGTCGCCGGGCAGCAGCACCGACAGGTGCGGGGCGTCGGCGCGCACCACCACCGAGCCGTCGTTGACCGAACCGCGGTAGCCGGGTGGGGGCCACAGGACGCGCAGGGTCCAGGCGCCCACGCGCAGCCGGGCACCGCGTTCGGCGGTCAGCTGCTCCACACCCGCCGCGGCGAGCAGCCCGCCCACCGGGGTCTCGGCGAACCCCGGCGGGACCAGGGCCCGGTCCACCCGTCGGTGCCGCAGCACGCCGGGGGTGCCGTCCACGTGGTCGGCGTGGTCGTGGCTGAGCACCAGCAGCGGGACCTCGCGCACCCCCAGGCGCTCCAGGCAGCCGTCGACCGCCTCCGGGTACTGCCCGGCGTCGGCCACCACCGCCGCGCCGGGGGCCACCGACAGCACGAACGCGCTGCCCTGGCCCACGTCGCAGGCCACCACCGCCCAGTCCCGCGGCGGCCACCCGCCCGGCAGGCAGCGGGCCGCCGCGGCCAGCACCAGCACCGCCACCGCACCGGCGGCGAGCACCCGCCGCACCCGGCCCCGGGACACCACCAGCGCCACCACCAGGACGGCCAGCACCAGCGCGCCCACGAGGTCGGTCCGCCAGGGCAGCGCCCCGTACGGGACGCGGGCGCCCACCTGCGCGACCGCCGCGATCCACGCCACGCCCCACCCGGGCACCACCGCCACCGCGGCGGCCGCCCCCGGGAGCACCATCGCCAGGGCGGTGACCAGGGAGCCCAGCACCGTCACCACCGCCACCACCGGGGCGGCCAGCACGTTGGCGGGGACCGCCACCCACGACACCTCGCCGGACAGGGTCACCAGCACCGGGGCGACCGCCAGGTGCGCGGCCACCGCCACGGCCAGGGCCTCGGCCAGCACCCTGGGGACCGACGCCGACCACTCCCGGGTCCAGCGCGGCACCAGCAGCACGATGCCCGCGGTGGCCAGCACCGACAGCGCGAAGCCGTAGGAGGAGGCCAGGGCGGGGGCGACGAACAGCACCCCGACCACGGTCACGCCCAGCGCGCCCAGCGCCATGTGGGCGCGGCCGGCGGCCAGGGCCAGCAGGGCCAGGGAGCCCATGAAGGCGGCCCGCACCACACTGGGTTCGGGGCGGCAGACCAGGACGAACAGCCAGATCATCACGGCGCCGCCCGCCACCGTCCACCACGGCGGCGCGCGCACCAGGT
>NZ_JBJJBV010000407.1:0-4426 GCF_045446735.1 Nocardiopsis protaetiae | reverse complement strand
CGCGGCGGCGACGCGGCTTGGCCGCAGTCGCCGTCCGACCGTTCTGCGCGGAAGAGGGAGGCATCGCGGGTGTCTCCGATGGGGTCACGGGGTCCGTGCGACCCCGGCGCCCGCACCACTGCCACCCGCCGGCGCCGCACTTCGTCGTGCAGGTGCCGCGGGTGGGGATCCGCGTGTGTGGGATGCGAAGAGAAAGGGGAGAGCGCCGGTGCCGCGCGCACCCCTGGGGTGCGTCAAAAAGGCGGCGAGATTAACCGACGCTGCAACAGATGGCACTGCGGACCCGAAGGAAGTCCACGTGGCGACGCACGCAGAGCATGGGGTCCAGGGCAGCGATCATGAAACGAGAATGTCATGTGCGCGCGGGCTTTGTCCAGGAGAGGCCGAAGGGCCGCCGAGTGAGTCACGTCACTCGCCGCGGCGCGCCGCAGGTCATCCGCCGGGCGGTCCGCGGTCCTGGGAGCGGCCCCCGTACCGCTAACGTTCTCCCCGTGGTGGGTTTCTGGGAGGGGCTGTGGCGGATCACCGACGCCTGGCTGAGACGGCGCCCCGTGCTGCGCGGCGGTCTGCTGCTCGTGCTGCGCACCGTCCGCGCCTTCTCCCGTGACCGGGTCGTCGGCCTGGCCGCCGAATCCGCCTTCTTCACCCTGATCTCGCTGCCCGCGCTGCTGCTGGGGCTGCTGGGCGCGCTGGTCCCGCTGGCGCCGGTGCTGGGGGAGAGCACGGTGGAGGAGATCCGCCAGCTCATCCTGGACAGCACCGCGCAGGTCCTCACCCCCGACACGGTCGACAGCGTGGTGGCGCCGCTGGTGGACGACCTCCTCCAGGGCGTCCAGGGCGGGGTGCTGTCGGTGACCTTCCTGGTGTCGCTGTGGTCGGGGTCGCGGGCGATGAACGTGTTCATCCGCTCCATCACCATCTCCTACGGCCTGGAGGAACTGCGCGGCTGGCTCACCCAGCGGGTGCTGGCCTTCCTGGCCTACCTGGGCGGGCTGGCGTTCGCCCTGCTGGTGCTGCCGATCCTGGTGGCGGGCCCCGACCTGGTCCACGACCTGCTGCCGATCACGGTGGGCCGGCTCAACCTGTTGTACTGGCCGACCGTCGCGGTGCTGGCCACCACAGCGGTGACCATGCTCTACGCCCTGAGCATCCCGGTGCGCACCCCGCTGTGGCGGCACCTGCCGGGGGCGCTGCTGGCGACGGCGGTGCTCATCGCCGGGTCCATCGGGCTGCGCGCCTACCTGGACGCCTCGCTGGGGCAGGTGAGCCTCTACGGTTCGCTGGCCGCGCCGATCGCGCTCCTGGCCTGGCTGTTCGTGATGGCGATCGCGGTGCTGGCGGGATCCGCGTTCAACGCCGAGATCGACGCCATGTGGCCGACGGTGCGCACCGCCGCGGCCCGCGCCGAGATCGCCAACCGGCGCTTCGAGCGCGCCGACCGCCTGGTCCGCCGCCGCGAGCAGGCGGTCATCGACACCATCGTCGAGGGCAACGGCCGCTGACCGGAACCGGCCAACGCGTACGCCGTATACCGGAATGCGACGATGCGTCGGTATTTTCATGGTGCCTCCGACGGGCGGGCCGCGCCCCCGCCGCCCCTCGCACCCGGACGGCTGGAAAGCGGCGTCCCGTGAAGGCATCCCCCCAACTCGCGAACTTCGCCCTGATCGGTCCGGTCCTGAGCGTCGCGATCCTGCTCTCGACCGTGGGCTTCGGCGGTTCCGTGCCGTTCTTCGCCGGTTTCACCCTGGCGCTGGTCCTCTTCCTGGCCGTTCTCGGCGCGGTCGCGTGCGCCCACTGGGAGATGACCGTCCCCGAGCAGACGCGCTGGGCCTCCCCGAACGCCGTGTTCTCGATCATGCCGCTCGTGCTCCTGGTCATGGCCGTCCCTGCCCTGCTCCTGGCCGCTGTGCTGACGGTCGTCCTGCGGCAGTGGGCGCTGCTCCCCTTCCTCCTGGTCTCCTGCGCGGCCCTGGTCCTGGCGTTCGTACACCGCCGCAGGGAACGCCTGGACGTGCGTGCGGCCGTCGCCGAGTACCGGCCGGCCGTCCCCAAGATCGTCGGCCTGAGCGCCCCGAAACAGGTGCCGCCGGGATGGGTCCCGCTGGTGCTGTACCGACCCTCGGGGCTGCTGCGCGACACGGCCGTCGACTACCGCGTCCACGTGGACGGGGACCGGGTGGGCACGATCGCCCCCGGCGCGACCCTGGTCGTCGGAGTGCCGCCCGGTCCGCACCGGGTCCGGCTGCACTACGGCCGCTACACCAGCCCCGCGGTGCCGATCACCGCCGATGCCGGGGAACAGGTGCGCCTGTGGGCGCGGCCCGGCGGCGAGCCCCAGCGGGCCGCCATCGACCAGTGGACGCGCCCCTCGGAGTACCTGGGCCTCACCCCGGCGCCGACCGCCCCGGCCCCCGAACCCGAACCCCGTTCCGGAAGGTGGCGCCCATGAAGGACGTCCGCTGGTTCCCCGTCGTGACCACATACGGGTTCTTCGGCATGCTGCTCCACAACTGGATCCTCACCTCCATGGACGCCGCGGCACGAGAGATCACCTTCGGAGCCGGTCTCGCCCTGAGCTGGTTCCTGTTCATGGTGGTCACGTTCTCCCTCATTCCCTTCCAGGGGGCCAGGACACGGCGCCACCCCTCGGCCGGGCCGACGATGTCGGTGGTCGGTGCGGGGGCGCTCCCGCTGGTCTTCACCCACGTTCTGCTCTTGCCGATCGGCCTCTGGTACACCGTGTGGTACGAAAGCTGGGGCCTGCTGCCCCTGCTCGTGGTCGCCGAGCTGATCGGGCTCGCGGCTCTGGCCGTTTTGCTGTGGCAGCGGCCCTGGCGTCGCCCGGAACAGGTGGTGGGCAGTCCGGAGGTGCCCAAACTCCTCGGCCTGCGCGACCCCGCCCGGATGCCGCCCGGCTGGTGTGCGGTGGTGTTCCACCGGTCCGACCTGTTCCTGAACAGCCTCAGCGTTTATCCGCTGGAGGTGGACGGGGACCGGATCGGGGAACTGGTGCCGGGAGAGAGCCTGACCATCGGTCTGTCGCCCGGAGAGCACACGGCCCGGATCCCGGCCTCCTTCCGCCGATCCCCGTTCCCGTTCATCGTTGCCCCGGGGCACATCGTTCACCTTCATGTCGCCATGGACGGCGGCATCGCTCCCTGGAATCCGTCCATCGCTCAGCGGGAGCACCTCGTATGACCCCCGTGGACCCGTACCGCCCGCGCCCGTTCTCCGGGTCGGTACGCACACCGCGCGGGTGCAGTGGGACGCCTCCCCGCCGTGCACCTTTTCGGTCGCACCGGACGGTATCGTGCACTTCACGGTCGAAACCGGGCCGTCCCTGGGGGTATCCGGGTACGACTGCCGTGTGGTTCCGTACGCGGTGGGTCCCGTGGGGGGTTCGGGTCCGGCGTGAACCGTGGTGGCCCGGTGGCCGGATTCGGCCAGTTGTGATGTGAACTCATCGACACATTCGCGTGTCCACATGAACGGGATTCCGGGAGGGCGGGTCGAGCGGCCCTCTCCGCGTTCCGAAGACATGCCAGGTCAGGGGAGGGGGAGCGGTAACACCGTTGACCGCCCAGCGTGCCGTGTCCGTTATCGGCCGCCCGTACCCGGGTGGGCCGTGTCCGTCACGATCAGTATCATCGCGTTCAGCATTGACTTTGTGTACGTCGCCACCGGCGCTCGGTGACCCTCCGGTCCCGCCGTCGCCCCCGACCGGCGTTCCCCGCCACCCGCACACGAACAGGTCCACCCTTCCCATGCCTTCGGAGGCACCATGAGCCGGGCGTCCCGTCCGGGGCATCCCCGGCCCACCGCCGTCATCGCCATCGCCCCCGACGAGCGCAGCGCCGAGATCGTCATCGAGGGGCAGCGCCAGGTCGTCACCGGCAGCGTTCCCAAGGAGACCCGACGCGCCGCGCTGGACGTCGCCACCGGCTACGCGGCCAGGATCGGCCAGCCGGTGCTCATCGATGCCCGTGACAGCAACGGCTACTGGAACCTGGTCGCCACCCCCGACGGCGTCGTGCAGGCCGCCGACCGGCTCCCGCCGGCGGCCGCGCCCACCCCGGCCCCCGCGGCCCGGCCCCCGGTGGCGGCCAAGCGGTCCGGGCGCGGCAGGCGGGGCCTGGTCATCGCGGGTGCGGCGGTCCTGGCCGTGGTGCTCCTGGGCGGTGCCGGTGTCGCCGCATGGAACCTGATGCCGGGCGAGGACCCCGCCGTGGAGACCACCACGACCGAGGCGCAGGTCCTGGGCCACCCCGCCCCGCCCGGTTACGGCGACACGGTGGAGTTCTCCGAGCCGCTCGCCCCCGGCAGCCAGCCCGGCGTCTCCCGCGACGGCGACTTCCTGGCCTTCATGGGCCCCGACGAGCGGCTCACCCTGTTCGACGCCTCGGGCGAGCGCCTGTGGTCGGCG
>NZ_JBJJBV010000406.1:0-4428 GCF_045446735.1 Nocardiopsis protaetiae | reverse complement strand
CGGGCGCCCCGGGGGTTCGGGAGCCGCGGTGGGGACCGCGGCCCGGTCACAGGCAGGTCGATCGCAGGCGGCTCAGTCGCAGGCGGCGCCGTTCAGCTCGAACGCGCTGGGGCTGGCCACCTGCCCCTGGTGGGTGATCTGGAACCCGAACGTCGCGCTGCCGCCCGGCGCCAGCGTCCGGTTCCACGACACGCCCTCGGCGGTGACCCCGCCCCCGGTCTGGGTGACGGTGGCGTTCCAGGCCGAGGTGATCTGCTGGCCGGACGGCTGGGTCCAGGCCAGCCGCCAGCCGTCGACGGTCGCGGAGCCGGTGTTGCGGACGGTCACGTCGATGACGGCGCCCTGGTTCCACTGGTTGCTGACGGTGTAGGTGACCGCGCAGTCCCCGTCACCCGGCCCGGGACCGGGCCCCGGCCCGGGGTCCCCGTCGCCGCCCAGGACCTCGTGCACCGCCCAGTACGACGGCTTGGGGTTGTACTGGTGGTCGTAGGGCAGCGCGTCGCCCTGCCCGGGGAACACGTCGGGGATCCAGGAGTGGGCGTCGCCCACCCCCCACACGGTCACGCCGCCGCAGCCGTCCACGGCCATGCACGCCTGGAACACGCGCGTGTAGTCGGCGGCCTGCGCCTGCAACTGCTGCTGCGAGGCGGGGGTGTCGGTGCGGATGTCCAGCTCCGTGATGACGACCTCCAGCCCCAGGTCCGCGAACCGCTGGATGTTGGCCTGCATCGTGGACGGCACCTGGCCGACGATGAGGTGCCCCTGCAACCCCACACCGTGCAGCGGCACGCCCCGGGCGACCAGGGAGGACGCCAGCGCGTAGAGGGCGTCGCTCTTGGCGTTGATCCCCTCGACGTTGTAGTCGTTGATGAACAGCCGGGCGTCGGGGTCGGCCGCGTGCGCCAGCTCCAGGGACGTGGCGATGTAGTCCGGGCCCAGGGTCCGGTGGAACACCGTGTCCCGGAAGCTCCCGTCCTCGTTGAACGCCTCGTTCACGACGTCCCAGTGGCTGATGTCGTCGGCGTAGCGGCCCACGACCGTGGAGATGTGGTCCTCCATCACCCCCTCCAGCTGCGGGGCGCTGAACCCGCCGTTCGCGACCCAGGACGGCAGCTGGCTGTGCCACACCAGGGTGTGGCCGTAGACGTCCTGGCCGTTGGCGCGGGCGAAGTTCACGAGGCGGTCGCCGCCGGTCCAGTTGAACCGGCCTTGCTGGGGCTGGACGGTCTCCCACTTCAGCTCGTTCTCGTGGGTGACGGAGTTGTACTGCCCGCCGGCGATCTCGGCGTAGCGGGCGTTGTCGAGCAGGTGGGCGGAGACCGCCACACCCATGCGCAGGCCGTGCCGGTCGGCGAGGTCGCGCAGCGGCGGGTCCTCGGCCTGGGCGGGGGACCCGGCCGACAGGGCCAGGGCGAGGGCGAACACCGGGGCGAGGAACCTCGCCGTGCGGCGCCGCGTGGTCGTCTTCATCGGTCTCTCCTCGGGTCAAGAGGGGTCGGCTCAGGAGGGTCGAACGGGGCAGGAGGGCAGGAGGGGTTGACGGGGAGGGACCGGGGCCGGACCCGGCCCCTCCCCCGTGTGGTCCCGCGGCGGCCGCCGCTGTACGGCCGCCGCGGGGGTTCAGAGCCCCGGGGCGGGGCGGGTCAGCCGAACAGCTCCCCGTGCACCGCCAGCGCCGTCGCCACGTCCACCTGCGCCCAGAAGCGGTGGTAGGTGAACTCCGGCGCCGGGCCGCCGTCCAGGTACGCCTGGACCTTGGGCCAGTCGGGGTCGTCCTCGTAGAAGGACCGGATGGAGGCGAACGTGGAGTCGGAGTCGATCACGTCGCCGTTGGGCATGGTCCCGGTCCACCCGTTCGGCACGTACAGCCCGCCGTCGGGCGCGCCGTACGGGTCGTCGAACCGCCGGTAGTCGGACCGCACCTCGGGGATGGCGACCCCCAGGTCGTCGCGGTGCTCCAGCAGCGCCTCCAGCAGGCCCTCGGCGACCTCCCGCACCTCCGTGTCGCCGGTGGCGGCGGCGTAGTGCAGCAGCGTCTTGGCCAGCCCGGCGGCGATGCCGACGTCCTGGTTGTGCGAGACGACCTCGACCCGCAGGCCGGGGTTGCCGGTGGGGGTGCCGGTCCAGGTGTCGGGGGCGCCGCTCCACTCCATGTCGGCGGGGATGGCGAACTCGCCGCCGGTGCCGACCGTGGTGTTGGCGATGGCCCAGGGCACCCACGCGTCGAGGACGTCCCCGGCGCGCTCGTCGCCGGTGATGCGGTGGTACTCGGCGACGCGCTCCATGTCCCACACCTGGAACCCGAACCACCGGTTGGACGGCGGGTCGTGCCAGACGGGCTTCTCGTCGTAGAACATCCCGTGGAAGGTCGGGGTGCCCGCGGGCGGCTGCCCGTAGTCGCCCTCCCAGCTGTTGGTGGCGCCGCCGGCGATGCCGCCGTCGGCGGACTGGAGCCACTGGAGGAACTCCAGCTGGCGGTCGAGGCTGGTGGCCCAGTCGGAGGCGCCGGTGGGCGACTCGGGGGCGAGGGCGTCGACCTCGGAGAGGGCGTAGGCGGCCATCACGTTCTGGTAGCCCTGGTGGGCGGAGGACCCGCCGATGCGCCAGGCCCAGGGGTATTCGGCGCTGCCCAGGGCGCCGCCCCAGGCGTAGTACCAGGACATCAGGTAGTGGGCGGAGTTCTTGCCGCTGCCGGGGGCACAGGCCTGGGGGCCGACGCAGTCGCCGACCTCCTTGAAGTACTTGTCGTACATGGCGTAGCGCAGGTAGTCGCCCATGCGGGCGGCGTCGGCGACGCTGTCCGCGATGGCGCCCGCGTTGCCCTGCTCGCTGGCCCAGGTGTGCGCCTGGTAGGCGACCTGGACGGCGCGCGCGTCGGCGTCGGGGGCGTTGGTGTAGCGCCACTGCTCGGAGTAGTTCGAGTCGTCGGTGAACAGGTCCAGGTAGCCGTTGGCGCCGCCGTGCGCGAACGTCTCGCAGGAGGGGTGCGGGACGGTCTCCCACACCGACTCGTTGGAGCCGCGCTGGAAGGTGTTGATGTAGCCGGGGGCGTTGTCGGTGCCGTCGCCGCAGAACCCGAACCCGTAGGTGTTGTCCACGTCCAGCAGCCAGTGCATGCCGTAGACCTCGCCGGTCCCGTACGTGCTGCTCAGCTCGGCGGCCAGCGGGTCGGAGCCGACCTGGACGCCCTGGTCGAGCGGCATCGGGTAGTCGGAGGGGTCGGTGGACTCGGCGATGTAGGTGGCCGGTGCCGACGGGTCGTAGGAGGCGTTGGTGGGCTGGTCGGCGGTGCCCGGGATGATGAACGCCTCCATGGACGCCCAGGCGGCGTTGAACGGCGCCCAGTCGCCGGTGACGCGGCCGTAGGTCGCCTCCAGCCACAGGTAGTAGCTGTACGCCTCGGAGGTGGTGGCGTGCCCGTGGTCGGGCGCCTCCACGATCAGGGTCTCGACGGAGTGGTAGGGGACCAGCAGGCCGTCGAACTCGCGGAAGTACCCGTTGGCGGGGTCCTTGATCTTCTCGTACTGGTCGAGGAACTCGGCCTCGTACTCGTTGGCGGCGGCGGCGCGTTCGCGCACGGTCACGGTGACGGGGTCGTAGCCGTCGGCGGCGACGGTGAAGACCGCCTGCGCCGGATCGCCGGAGCCGTCGCCGGAGGAGGCGACGGTGACCTCCTGCGCCCGGCCCCAGTCGTCGGCGGTGAAGGTGAGGTCGGCCCCGCCGGTGACGGCGAGGGTGTCGGAGCCGGAGGTGCGCTCGACGGTGACGTCCACGTCGTCCTCGGGCTCGGCGGACAGGTGGACGTCGAACGAGGCGGAGCCGCCCGGGTCGACGGCCAGACCCGCCGGGGAGACGACGATCTCGCCGTCCTCCGGTCCGGGCTCCTCGCCGCCGTCCTCGCAGGAGGTGCCGTTGAGGGTGAACACGGTGGGGGCGGCCCCGGAGCCGGTGCCCTGGAACCCGAAGGCGGCGCTCTGGCCGGTGCCCAGGGTGGACGACCAGGCGGGGGCGGCGGCGGTGACGGCGGCGCCCGACTGGGTGACGGTGGCGTTCCAGGCGTTGGTGACCTGCTGGCCACCGGGGAAGGACCAGCCCAGGCTCCAGGGGGAGACCTGGGGGCCGTGGTTGGTGAGGGTGACGTCGGCGGTGAAGCCGCTCCCCCAGTCGTTGGTGACGGTGTAGTCGACCGTGCAGAGCGGGGCGGCGTGGGCGGCCGCGGCCGGCAGCAGGGCGGTGACCAGCGCGGTGGCCGCGAGGAGGGAGAAGGGTCTGCGCCATCGGGGGCGCGTGCGTGCGGTGGGGCGGGGGGTGGACACGTGCGTCTCCTGGGTGGGATCCCCTCGCCCGGCCCGGATCCGGTCGCGGGTGCGGGCATGGCGGAGCCGCGCCACCCGCTCGGGCGGGACGAGGGTTCGTTCGGGTGGTGTG
>NZ_JBJJBV010000405.1:0-4530 GCF_045446735.1 Nocardiopsis protaetiae | reverse complement strand
GGTCCGCCGCCCGCCGGGGCCGACGCCGAGCCAGCGCCGCCGCCCGCCCTGGACCTGCGCGGCGGCATCCCCGACCCGTCGGCGTTCCCGCGCGGGGAGTGGACGGCGGCGGTGCGCCGGGCCATGGAGTCGGCGCCCGCCGACGCCTTCGCCTACCCCGACCCGCGCGGGGCCGCGCCGCTGCGCGAGGCCCTGGCCGGGTACACCGCCCGCGCCCGCGGGGTGCGCGCCCGGCCGGAGAACGTGCTGGTGGGACATGGTTTCGGCGACTTGCTGGCGCTGCTGTGCCGGGCGCTGGCCCGGCGCGGGGCGCGCCGGATCGCGGTGGAGGAGTACGGGCACGCCCGGCACCGGCGCATCGCGGCCGCGCACGGCCTGGAGCCGGTGCCGCTGCCGGTGGACGCCGACGGCGCGGACGTGGCGGCGCTGGCGGGCCTGGAGGTGGGGGCGGTGCTGCTCACCCCCGCCCACCAGTTCCCGACCGGCGCGGTGCTCGCACCCGCTCGGCGGCGGGCGCTGGTGCGCTGGGCGCAGGCGCACGGCGCCCTGGTGCTGGAGGACGACTACGACGGCGAGTTCCGCTACGACCGCCGGGCGGTGGGCGCGGTGCAGGCGCTGGCCCCCGAGCACGTCGTCTACCTGGGCACGGCCAGCAAGTCGCTGGCCCCGGCGCTGGGCACGGCCTGGGCGGTGGTGCCCGCCGGCCTGGTGCCCGAGCTGGTGGAGCTGCGCGAGCTGTCCGGGGCGGGCCACCACGTGCCGGGGCAGCTGGCGCTGGCCGACCTCATCACCTCGCACCGCTACGACCTGGCGGTGCGCCGGGCCCGGGTCGCCTACCGGGAGCGGCGCCGGGCGGTGGCGGCGGCCTTCGCCGCCCTGCCCGGCTGCGCCCTGTCGGGCCCGGAGGCCGGATTGCACTGCCCGTTGGAGCTGCCCGCGGGGGTGTCGGAGGCGGCCGTCTCGGCGGAGGCCGCCCGGCGGGGACTGGCCCTGGAGGGGCTGGCCTCCTTCGGCTTCGGGCGCCCGGAGCGGGGCCCGGCGATGGTCATCGGCTACGGGGCGCCCCGCCCGCACCTGTTCGCCCCCGCCCTGGCAGCGGCAGTCGCCGCAGTGGCCGCCCACCTGCCCTGACGCCGTACCGGGCCCGATCTCCCCGCCGACGCCCGCCGCCGTCCACAACGGTCGGCACCACGACCGTGCACCCGTCTGACGGCCTCACACCGCGGTGGGCCCGGCCCACCACGCCCGCCATCCGTGGTGATCGCCGCCGCGGTCGTGCACCCGCCCCGACGGCCCCCGGCCCGCACGGGGCGCGGTCCGCCCGCGGAGACCGCGCCCGCCATCGCGGCGATCGCCGCCCACCTACCCCGACGGCCCACGCGCCGCGATGGGCCCTGGGCCTGGGCTTCGTGCGGGCGTACGGCGGCCGTCCCACGGCGCCCCGGACGCGATCGGCACCGTCGGCGGCCGTACCGTTCGGCTCACAGGGCGCGGCCACTGAAGGCCAGCAGGCGCTCCTGTACCCCGGCCTCCTCCCCCACCGGGACCGGGGCGTCGAACGCCGACCCCGGCCCCAGGTGGCGCTTCCGGGCCCAGCCGTAGAGCTCGGCCGTCAGGTCGGGGTCCAGGTTCTCGTCCGCGTTCAGGGCACGGGCCAGGTCCCAGGCGTGCACACCCAGGTCGAAGGTCATCTGCCACAGGTACTCCTGTGCCGGGGCGTCGCCGAAGGACAGGTGGACGGTGCGGCCCCGGGCGGAGGGCGCCAGCCAGGCGGCGCGGGCCTCGCGGGCCGCCACCTCCCAGGCGGCGAGCGGCTCCTCGCCGAGGATGTCGCCCTCGAAGCGGTCGCCGACCTCCTCCGGGGTCAGCCCGTCCAGCAGCGGGGGCACCCACAGCTGTTCCGCGGTCAGGTGGGCGACCAGGTCGTGGACGTCCCAGTCGGCGCAGGGGGTGGGCAGCGCCCAGTCGGTCATCCGGATCAGGCGCACCCGCCGGTCGAACTCCTCCAGGGCGATGCCGTGCAGGTCGATCAGCCGTTCCATGTCGCTCCCCCTCCGCCGTGTTCGGTCGTTCCGGGCCGCCTACCCGGTCCGGGGCCCCCGGACACCCGCGGGGGCGGACGGTGCGGACACGACGGCGGCCGGCCCCCCGGTGAGGGGACCGGCCGCCGGGGTCGGTACGGCTAGTGCGCGGCCGCCGGTGCCGGGGCCTGCTCGGCCTCGGAGCGGCGCACGAAGAACGTGGCCGCGAACGCCAGCACCGAGATCGAGGCGCCCAGCAGGAAGGCGACATGGATACCGCCCGCCATCGCCTCGACCTCCGGCAGCCCCTCGCCCAGGTAGCCGGCCGTGGACGCCGCCATGACCGCGACGAACGCGGCCGTGCCCGCCGCGCCCGCGACCTGCTGCACGGTGCCCACCACCGCGCTGCCGTGCGAGTACAGCTGCGGTGTGAGCGACCCCAGGGCGCCGGTGAGCAGCGGCGTGAACATCAGCCCCAGGCCGACCGTGAGCATCATGTGGGTGGCGATGATGAACCCGATCTGGGTCTGGCTGTCGAACATCGTCATGGCCCACAGGGTCACCGACACCAGCCCCGCACCCGGGATGATCAGCGGCCGCGGCCCGAGCCTGTCGTAGAGCCGGCCCACGAACGGGGCGATCAGGCCCATGGCCAGGCCGCCCGGCAGCAGGCTCAGGCCGGTGGTCAGGGTGTCGTGCCCCAGCACGTTCTGCATGTACAGCGGCAGCAGGATCAGCGTTCCGAACAGCGCCATGAAGCTGATCCCGACCAGCCCAATGGAGATCGAGAACTGGGTGGACCGGAACACGCGCAGGTCCAGCAGGGCCCGCTCGTCGCGCTGCAGGCGGATCTGCCGCAGCACGAACACCACCAGCGCCACCGCGCCCACACCGATCGCCAACTGCGGCGGGACCAGGCCGCCGCCGTGGCCGCCCAGGCTGGAGAACCCGTACACCAGGCCGCCGAACGCGAACGCCGACACCAGCACCGAGAACATGTCGATGGTGGAGGGGCGCGGCTCGGTGACGTTGCGGATGAACAGGGCGCCCAGGGTCAGCCCCAGGATCGCGATGGGCAGCACCAGGCCGAACATCCAGCGCCAGTCCAGGACGCTGAGGATGAGGCCGGCCAGCGTCGGGCCGATGGCGGGCGCCACCGAGATGACGATGGAGATGTTGCCCATGGTGCGGCCGCGCCGTTCGGCGGGCACGGTGTTGAGGATGGTGGTCATGAGCAGCGGCATCATGATCGCCGTGCCGACGGCCTGGACGATCCGCCCCGTGAGCAGGAACGTGAAGCCCGGCGCCAGGAAGCACAGCAGGGTGCCCAGGGTGAACAGCGACATGGCGGCGATGAACACCTGCCGCACGTGGAAGCGCTGGAGCAGGTAGCCGGTCGCGGGGATCACCACGGCCATCACCAGCATGAAGGCGGAGGTGAGCCACTGCCCGGTGGAGACGGAGATGCCGAGGTCGGCGTTGAGCGCGGGCAGGGCCACGCCCATGATCGTCTCGTTGAGGATGACGACGAACGCCGAGACGAGGAGCAGCGGGATGACCAGGCGGTCGGCGCGCGGCTCCGGCCCGGTGTCGGCGGTCTCCGGCGCGCGGTCGGATGGTGTGGGTGTCCCGGTCACGGTGTCCTCTGTCGTCGTGGGCCTGCGGGTGCGCGGGGGGCGGGGATGCAGGGAGTGCAAATATGCGCTCTCGGAAGACTCCTAACCTCCCACACGGCGAGGACATTCCCGCAGGAGGACGGTGTTCCCGGACATTGTTCCCGGACCGTTCCCCTCCGCGTCCCGCCGGGCGCCGCCGGGCGCCGCCCCGGCCGCTTCCACGTCCGCGGGGGCGACCGCGATCACACGCCGCGGCACCGCGGGAAACGGCGCCGGTGGGAACTCCCCGCGGCCCCCGGGTGTTATGAAGGACGCCGCACGAAGGAAAGGGTGGTCATAGATGACGACCGAGCGCGCAGTCCTGGCCGGGGGCTGTTTCTGGGGCATGCAGGACCTCATCCGCAGGCTCCCCGGGGTGGTCGACACCCGGGTGGGCTACACCGGGGGCGACGTCGAGAACGCGACCTACCGCAACCACGGCACGCACGCCGAGGGGATCGAGATCGTCTTCGACCCGGAGCGGACCTCCTACCGGGACCTGCTGGAGTTCTTCTTCCAGATCCACGACCCGACGACCCTGAACCGCCAGGGCAACGACATCGGCACCAGCTACCGGTCGGCGATCTACTACGTGGACGACGACCAGAAGAAGGTCGCCGAGGACACCATCGCCGACGTGGACGCCTCCGGCCTGTGGCCGGGCCCGGTGGTCACCGAGGTCGAGCCGGTGGGGGCGTTCTGGGAGGCCGAGCCGGAGCACCAGGACTACCTGGAGAAGTACCCGAACGGGTACACCTGCCACTTCCCGCGCCCGGACTGGCGCCTGCCCCGGCGCGAGACCACCGCGTGAGGACGTGACGCAGGACCCGAGGGGCCCCGGCCGACACCGGCCG
>NZ_JBJJBV010000404.1:0-4544 GCF_045446735.1 Nocardiopsis protaetiae | reverse complement strand
CCCCGCCGCGGGGGTGGGGGCGGCACGAGGCCTCCCGCCCCGAGACCCAAGGGGGTCGCCCCGGTCTGGAGCCCTCAGCCACAACCGGAAGGCATCGCGCCTCCCTCACCGCAGGGGGTTTCCCACCTTTCCTGGGGCCTCAGCCCCAGCCCGGCCACCTTCCCGGCCTCCCCCGCCGCAGGGGGTGACGGCCGAGGGAGGCCTCCGGCCCCGGGGGGTTTCCCACCTTCCCCGGGGCCTTGGCCCCAGCCCTGTCAGATCCCCGGCCACCCCCGCCCCAGGGGGTGAGGGCGGCACGAGGCCTCCCGCCCTGGCCCCGGGGGGTTTCCCACCTGCCCGGAGACCTCAGCTCCAGCCCTGTCAGATCCCTGGCCACCCCCGCCGCGGGGGTGGGGGCGGCACGAGGCCTCCCGCCCCAGCCCCAGGGGGTTTCCCACCTGCCTGGAGTCCCCGACCCCACCCGGAGTGCGTTGTGCCTTCCTCGCCGTAGGGGGTGACGGCCGCACGAGGCCTCCCGCCCCGACCCCAGAGGGTTTGGGGAGGAAGAACCGGAACCTCCGCCGCAGGGGGTGAGACAGCAAGAGCAGGTTTCCAGAACAGCAACCATCTGCGGACGGCGGTCTGAAGGTCCGCACACGGTCGCGTTGGTCTCCATGGGTCACCCCCTGGGAACGTACAGACCCGGGCTGGGCGCGGAGCCGTCCCCACGGTACGACGCCCGGCAGACCAAAAAGACGTACGCGTTGGACTCACGTCCCCGGTGGTGGGGGTGTTTCCCGGGGACGGGTCGGGGCACAGCGCACATCCCCGACCACACAGGTCCACGGAAAGACGCTCCGACTGTGAAGCCGCGGTTGCACAGACCTCGCTTGAAAGCCCAGACACCTGGTGTAGTAACCCCGGCCCCGATCGCCCTCCCCGACCTCAGGGGGTGAAACCCCGGCTCCGATTGCCCTCCTGGCCACAAAGGGTTATTGCGTGCACACTTTCGGTGGTGCCGGCGGCGGTCCTTCCTCCCGGCACCCCCCGTGTCCGGGCGCAGCAGGTAACCGCGGCCCTCACCCCCTGGAGTGCAGGTCGTGGTTCTTCCTCCCGACACCCCCTGTGGTTGGGGAGGGCACTGACGGCGGAGGTTACCCCGTCTGTGGTCGGGCTTTCAAGCGAGGTCTGAGCAACAGCCTGTTTCCAGTCGGAGCGTTCTTTCCGTGGACCTGTGTGGCTGAGCGTGCCGCTGGGCCCCGACCCGTCCCCGGACAAAACCCCCACCACCCAGGACGTGAGTCCAACGCGTACACCTGCTGGTCTGCCGGGCGTTGTACGTGGGGACGGCTCCGCGCCCAGCCCGGGTCTGTACGTTCCCAGGGGGTGACCCGTGGAGACCAACGGCTCCGAGGGCGGTCTCCCGCACACCGCCCTCCGCAGATGGCTGGCCGCCTGGAAACCTACAAGTCCCTCTCACCCCCTGGGGCCGGGGTCCAGTCCTGCCCTACCGAAACCCCCTGGGGTCGGGGCGGGAGGCCTCCTACTGCCGTCACCCCCTGTGGCGGGGGCGGCCAGGGATCTGGCCGGGCTGTGGCCAAGGACCCCAGGTCAGGTGGGAAACCCCCTGGGGCCGGGGCGGGAGGCCTCCTACTGCCGTCACCCCCTGTGGCGGGGGCGGCCAGGGATCTGACAGGGCTGTGGCTGAGGCCTTCGGTTGGGTGGGAAACCCCCTGCGGCGGGGGCGAGCAGGGATGTGACCGGGCTGGGGCTGAGGGCCCCAGGCAAGCCCCAGGCAAGGTGGAAACCCCCTGGAGCCGGAGGAACCGTTCCCCGCGCGCCCGTCAGGTCCGCGACCCCGAACAGACCACCCCCGCACACCACAGCGTTAACAGAACATGCGTGTACCCACCCCCCGGCTGTGGCCAAGGTCCCGGTCGGGTGGGAAACCCCGGAATCCGCCGGGCGGGAGGCCTCTTGCGGCCGTCACCCCCTGCGCGAGGCGGTGCGGGCGCAGACGGGTGAGGGCGGCGGCGCGTGTGATACCCAGGTTCCGTGGTGAAAGGGAAGATGAAAAGGAAGAGAGGTCGCCGGGCCGTGATCGCGGTGCTGGTCTGCGCCGCCCTGATCCTGCTCCTGACGGGGTTCCTGTGGGCGGGGCAGCGGTCGGTCATCTACCTGCCCTCGGTCGGCGCACCGCCGCCCGCTGCCGAGGTGCTCCCGGGTGCCGAGGCCGTGCGCCTGACCACCGAGGACGGCCTCGGGCTGGGCGGCTGGTTCGTGCCGCCGCAGGGGCGGGACCGCGAGGCCGCGGTGCTGGTCACCAACGGCAACGCGGGGGACCGGGAGAGCCGGGCGCCGCTGGCCCGCGCGTTGGCCGCGGAGGGGTTCGCGGTGCTGCTGTTCGACTACCGGGGTTACGGGGGCAACGAGGGCTCGCCCTCGGAGGAGGGGCTGGCCGCCGACGCCCGCGCCGCCGCCGACCACCTGGCCGAACGGGGGTTCGCCGCCGACCGCACGCTCTACTTCGGGGAGAGCCTGGGCGCCGCCGTGGCGACGGGGCTGGCGGTCGACCGGCCGCCGGCGGCGCTGTTCCTGCGCTCGCCGTTCAGCTCGCTGGTGGACATGGGGGAGCGGCAGTACCCGTTCCTGCCGGTGCGGTGGATGATGTGGGACCGCTACCCGGTGGCCGAACAGGTGGCGGGGATCGACGTCCCCACCACCGTGGTGATCGGGGACGCCGACCGCGTCGTGCCGCCGGAGCAGAGCCGGGAGGTCGCCGCCGCGAGCCCGCGCCTGTTCGAGGAGGTGGTCCTCCTCGGAGCGGGCCACAACGACGCCGAGCTGGTGCACGGCCCCGAGGTGGTGGAGGCGTTCGTCCGCCTGGCCGACCACGCCCTCTGAGCGGTCGTCAGTCGTGCACGGTGGCGCTGCGCAGGAGGGCGGTCCACTCGGCGGCGGGGATTTCGAGGTGTCCGAGGTGCCGGTTCTGGGTGTCGCGGATGCCGACCTGGGAGTAGGTCACCATGCCCCGCGCCTCGACGCAGTCGCCGCCCTCGCTGTTGTTGTGGCTGGACTTGGCCCACTGGTCGGTGAGCGCGAACTGTCGTGCCTCGACGCAGTTCCCACCCTCACTGTTGCTGTAGCTGGACTTGGTCCACTGGTCACCGAACATCGCACTCCTCGGAGCAAGAGAAAAGGGGCAGCACCTTCTTCAGAGTGCTACCCTCGGCCGTTCGCGGTTAACGGTCGGTGGCGGTGCGCAGGAGGGCGGTCCACTCGGCGGCGGGGATTTCGAGGTGTCCGAGGTGCCGGTTCTGGGTGTCGCGGATGCCGACCCGGGAGTAGGTCACCGTGCCCCGCGCCTCGACGCAGTCGCCGCCCTCACCGTTGCTGTGGCTGGACTTGGCCCACTGGTCGGTGAGCGTGAAGCTCCGCGCCTCGACGCAGTTCCCACCCTCGCCGTTGCTGTAGCTGGACTTGGTCCAGTGCTCGCTGATCATGGAGCCTCTCCTCGAATCTCTTCCAACCGGGCCCGGGAGGCGGAGGCGGGGAGGGCGGCGCTCCGCAGCTCGCCGAAGATCCGCTCGTAGCCCTGGACGATCTCGGGTTCCTTGATCGTCAGACCTGCTCCACGCCCCTCGATGTACGCGAAATCGCCGCTGTCGGGGACTGCGAGCAGTTTAAAGGAGCCGTCGAGGCCGGGATGCTGTTCGGTCAGCATCGGCACCAGTTGGATGGTGATCCGCGGCCGGTAGGAGAGTTCGAGCAGTCGGTTGATCTGGGCGTACATGATGCCCGGGTCGCTGAACGCGCGCATCACCGTGCTCTCATCCAGGATGATGATGCACATCGGCGGGTGCTCCCGGTCCAGGATCGACTGCCGGTGCAGCCGGGCTCTGACCATGGCCTCGATCCTCTCCGGCGATGCGTGCGGGGAGCCCATCTGGCTGATCACCCGGGCGTAGCCCTCCGTCTGGACCAGCCCCGGCACGACGCCGAAACCGTATTCACGGATCTCCGTCGCCGTCTGCTCCGCCTCGGCCACCTCACGGAAGTAGTCGATCATTCCGTTCGGCGCGAAGTAGGCGTCCCACGCGTTCAGGAGCGCGCCATTGGCGGTGAGGGCGGTGTCCAGACGTTCCACGAGTTCCCTTTTAGTGCCTTTGTCCCCGCCCTCCAGTGAGCTGATCGTGCTCTGCGAGAGAAAGGCGGCCTGTGCCATCTCCTGCTGCGTCATCCCAGCTCTGATCCGCTGGTTGCGCAGCAGGAGTCCGAACTTCTTCCTGGAGGAATCGCTTGCCACCACCGTTTTACCGCCTTTATCACTGGCGAACTGCCGGATATCGCGGGCCATAGTAATAGGACCGCATTGCGGAATTACTGATCTTTGATGTGTGGGTTGACAGTCGAGCGAGTTGGGAAAACCCTGGCCATGGAGCTTCCCCTCTCCTCTCCCCGCACTCCTGCCGAGTACGAGAAACGACGCCTGGTCGCCGCGGAGCTGTTCGACCAGGGCGAGCTGTCCCAAGCCGCGATCGCCCGCCTGCTCGGCGTGAGCAGAC
>NZ_JBJJBV010000403.1:0-4424 GCF_045446735.1 Nocardiopsis protaetiae | reverse complement strand
GCCCTGGGCGAGGGCTACCGGGTGGTGCTCGCCCAGGGCGCCCACGGCACCTTCCCGGGCGAGGGGGCGGGCGCGGCCGAGCGGGCCGCCGCCGTCGAACGGGAACTGCGGGCCGACGGAATCGAGGTTTCCCCCGCGCGGCAGATCGAGTTCCGGTAGAAAAGAACGTGTGGCACCTCCCCACCCCTCCCGGGGAGGTGTCCGCCCGGCCCCGGTGTGCCCCCTCGGCTCCGCGGGCCGTGTCCCACCCCGAAGGGCCGGACCCGGAAGTCGCACCGGGCCCGGCCCTTTCACGTCGGGGTCCTTGCGCGGACACCCTGCCGACGGCCCGGCCGACACCCAGGGGGAGTTGTCCACAGGGCTCCGGCAGGCTCGGGCGGGACGCCCTAACCTGGCGGGGAAGGTGGAGACCGGCGGTACAGGGGGAACGATGGCGGGACGGTACGGGGGCGGGCGCGGCGGCCACGGGGGCCGGGGCGGCGGGGCCGGGGGGCGTCGGTCCGAGCCCGAGCCCATCAAGGGGGTGCGCGACGAGGAGCGGCTCTCGCAGGAGCTGCTGCGGATGGACGGCGACTCCTACGGCCGCTACAAGTCCCTCAAGGGGGACTGGGACTTCGGCGACTTCACGCTGACCGTCCAGCGGGTGCAGGCCGACCCGTTCGCGCCGCCCTCGCGGATCCTGGTCGCGTTCCCCGACGCGGGCATCCCCAAGGACGCCTGGGCCGACCCCGTGCGCCGCCGGGCCACCGCCGACTTCCTGGGGCGGCGGGCCGGTCGGCTGCTGCGGCGCTCGCTGCTGCGCATCGACACCGGCGGGCAGGAGGTCCTGGAGCGCTCCTCCTGCCGGGTCACCGAGGGCGGCGGCCTGGAGCTGCGCATCGGCATCGACCTGCCCGGGCGCGGGCGCCGCATCGACGGCCGGGCCGCCGAGCGGGAGCTGTGCGACACCCTGCCCGGACTGGTCGACGACCTGTACTGGGAGGCCGTCGACCGGGACGCCGCGCGGACCTTCGCCGACAGCGTGGCCGACACGGTC
This sequence comes from Nocardiopsis protaetiae, assembly GCF_045446735.1. Lineage (NCBI taxonomy): Bacteria > Bacillati > Actinomycetota > Actinomycetes > Streptosporangiales > Nocardiopsidaceae > Nocardiopsis > Nocardiopsis protaetiae. The sequence continues at coordinate 3,388 of NZ_JBJJBV010000403.1, read as the reverse complement.
GCGCTGCGCTCGCGGCTGGCGGAGCGGGGACTGGTCGCGTTCGTCGCCGACGGCGCGATCCTGCCGCGGCGCAGCGGCGTCAGCGACGAGCCCCTGACCGAGGGCGCGGTGCCGTTCTCCTCGCCCGAGAGCCTGCGCGTGGCCGTGGACCTGCCGCACCGGGGGACGGTCACCGGCATGGGCGTCCCCGAGGGCGTCGTCCTCATCGTGGGCGGCGGCTTCCACGGCAAGTCCACCCTGCTGCACGCCCTGGAACGCGGTGTCTACGACCACGTCCCGGGCGACGGCCGCGAGCTGGTGGCCACCCGCGCCGACGCGGTCAAGATCCGCGCCGAGGAGGGCCGCCGGGTGGAGCGGGTCGACGTGGGCTCGTTCGTGCGCAACCTGCCCACCGGCGCCGACACCGCGGACTTCCGCACCGACAACGCCTCCGGCTCCACCTCGCAGGCCGCCAACATCTGCGAGGCCCTGGAGGCCGGATCGCGCACCCTGCTGGTGGACGAGGACTCCACCGCCACCAACCTGATGATCCGCGACGAGCGCATGCAGGCCCTGGTGCACGGCGACCGCGAGCCCCTCATCCCGTTCGTCGACCTGGTGCGGCCGCTGTACCGCGACCACGGCGTCTCCACGGTGCTGGTCATGGGCGGCAGCGGCGACTACTTCGACGTCGCCGACCACGTGGTCATGATGGACGCCTACCACCCGCACGACGTGAGCGAACGCGCCCGGGCGCTGGCCCGGGAGCGCACGGACGCGGTGTTCACCACACCCAGGGCCCGCCTAGTCGACCCGCGGTCGGTCGACCCCGCCGACGCGCGCGGCCGGTCCCGGATCAAGCGCCGCGACATGGACGTGCTGGTGTTCGGCGACGACGACGTCGACGTGAGATCGGTCGAACAGTTCGTCGACCCGGGGCAGATCATCGGCGCCGGGCTGGCCCTGCGCGCCCTGGACCTGGGAGACCGCACCCTCGCCGAGGCCCTGGACGCCCTGGAGGCCGAGCTGGCCGAACACGGGGTGACCCGGCTGGGCGCGGACTTCGGCGGCGACTACGCGCTGCCCAGACGCCAGGAGGTCGCCGCGGTCCTCAACCGGCTGCGCTCCCTGCGGGTCCTGCGGCAGCGGCCGTGAAGGCGGCGAATACGGGTCGGTATTGTGGGAGATCGGGGTGAACGGTCCCAGAGCCGAGCGGGAACACGGCGGCGCCGGTCGGTGTTGGACTGCCACGCGGCCCCCGCAAACCCCGAGCTTTCTGGAGACGAGACCCCGGTGCGCAACCCAGCAGATCTGTACGAACTCCGACCCGGCTTCGACGATGTCGCCGGCCTGGCGATGCTGGTCGCCCTGGACGGCTTCGTCGACGCAGGCAACGCGGGCAAGCAGGTGGTCGAGGAGCTGTTCGACCGTTTCGAGGCCGAGGAGATCGCGGTCTTCGACGCCGACCGCCTCGTCGACTACCGCGCCCGGCGCCCGCCCATGACCTTCGTCGAGAACACCTGGACGGAGTACCGGGCGCCCAAGCTGGCCCTGTACCGCATGCACGACGCCGAGGGCAGCCCGTTCCTGGTCCTGCACGGCCCGGAGCCGGACCGCGAGTGGGAGGCCTTCACCGCCGCCGTCGTCGGCCTGGTGGAGCGCTTCTCGGTGTCGCTGTCCCTGAGCGTCCACGGCATCCCCATGGCGGTGCCGCACACCCGGCCGGCCACGGTCACCCCGCACTCCACCCGCCCCGAACTGGTCGAGGGGCACACCCCCTGGATCGGCCGGGTCGAGGTGCCCGGCAGCGCGGTGTCGCTGCTGGAGTTCCGGCTGGGCGAGGCCGGGCACGACTTCCTCGGCTACGCCGTCCACGTGCCCAGCTACCTGGCCCAGTCCACCTACCCGCGCGCGGCGCTGGCCGCCCTGAAGTACCTCGCCGACGCCACCGGCCTGGCCCTGCCCGCCGCGGGCCTGGAGGAGGTCGCCCAGGCCACGGACGTGGAGATCGCCGAGCAGGTGAGCGCCTCGGAGGAGGTCCAGCGCATCGTCGTCAACCTGGAGCGCCAGTACGACGACATCATGTCCTCGCGGACCGACCCGGAGGACCGCCGGGTGCTCCCGCTGGCCGACGATGAGGCCGGTCTGCCCACCGCCGACGAGCTCGGCGCGGAACTCGAACGCTTTCTCGCCGAGCGCGAGAGCGACGGAAACGGTTAAATAAAGTCGTGTTCTACCAGATCCTCTTCAGCTCGGTCCTGCGCCACCTGGACGCCGAGACGATCCACAAGGTGAGCTTCGAAGCCCTGCGCTGCGCCGCCGCCGTGCCCGGTGCGGCCGCGACGGCCGAGCGGCTGCTGGGCCCGCGCGAGCCCGAGCTGACCGTGCACGCGTTCGGCCGCGAGTTCCCGGGCCCGCTGGGCCTGGCCGCCGGGTTCGACAAGAACGCCGAGGGTCCGCGGGCCCTGGGGGCGCTCGGCTTCGGGTTCGTCGAGATCGGCACGGTCACCGCGCAGCCGCAGTCGGGCAACCCGCGCCCGCGCCTGGCCCGCCTGGTCGGGGACCGGGCGATCGTCAACCGGATGGGCTTCAACAACGAGGGGTCGGCGCTGGTCGCCGAGCGCCTGCACCACCGGCGGGGCGAGCCCGGTCCGATCCTGGGGATCAACATCGGCAAGACCAAGGTCACCCCGGAGGAGGAGGCCGAGGGCGACTACGCGCTCAGCGCCCGCCGGCTGGCCCCCTACGCCGACTACATGGTGGTCAACGTCAGCTCTCCCAACACCCCGGGCCTGCGCGACCTCCAGAGCGTGGAGCGGCTGCGGCCGATCCTGTCCGCCGTGCGCGGGGCGCTGGCCGAGGCCGGGCGCCCGGAGCTGCCGCTGCTGGTCAAGATCGCCCCGGACCTGGCCGACGAGGACGTCGACGCGGTCGCCGACCTGGCCCTGGAGCTGGGCCTGGACGGCGTCATCGCCACCAACACCACCATCTCCCGCGAGGGCCTGGCCTCCTCGCCCGAGGAGGTCGAGGCGGCCGGGGGCGGCGGCCTGTCCGGCGCGCCCCTGGCGGCCCGCTCCCTGGAGGTGCTGCGCCGCCTGCGCGCCCGGGTCGGCGACCGGGTCACCCTGGTCGCGGTGGGCGGCATCGACACCCCCGAGGACGCCTGGGCCCGCATCCGCGCCGGCGCGACCCTCGTCCAGGGCTACACCGGCATGATCTACGGCGGCCCGCTGTGGCCCCGCCGCATCCACCGCGGCCTGGCCCGCCTGGTCCGCGCCGCCGGGTACACCTCCGTCGCCGACGCCGTCGGCACCGAGGTCCCGGCCACCGCCCCGGCCACCGAGCCCACCACCGCCTGACCGCCGCCCGCCCGGCACCGCCCGCACCACCGACGGCCCGCCCCGGGACC
>NZ_JBJJBV010000402.1:0-6737 GCF_045446735.1 Nocardiopsis protaetiae | reverse complement strand
GGATCGCGCTCGCCGTCGTGGTCGTGCACGCCAGCTCCGCGCTGGTCCGCCCGGACCGGGTCGGCCTGGTCGACCTGCTCTGCGGGACCCGGGTGCGCACCCGGGCGGTCGTCGACGGCTCGCTGCCCTCCCGGCTGGTCCGCTACGCCGAACCCCGCGAGCCCGCCGCCGTTCCCTGAGTGGCGAGGGCGCCCACGGGGTTCTGGAGGCCCGAAGCGAAGCGGAGGGCCAAAGCGAGCACTAGCTCCTCAGGTCCCAGTCCAGGTCCCAGGCCAGGTAGCCCAGCAGCACCCCGGCGGCGATGAGGATCGCGCCCAGCGTGGCGAACAGGCCGCGCACCCAGTGCGACAGCCAGGGCGCCGACACGATGCGGGCCAGCTCCGGGCTGTCCGGGTCGTAGGAGACGGTGACGATCTCCCCGGCCCGGGACGCCGTCCACCCCGTGTTCTCGTGCTCGGCGTGCACCTCGCGGCCGTCCTCGGTGCGGAACTGCACGATCATCCGCGAGGCGGTCGAGGTCTCGTTGTAGCCGATGACCCGGGCCTTGGCGCGCACGCCGTGGCGGATCAGGCGCAGTTCGAGCCGGGTGTCGCGGGTGACCACCGCCAGGATGACCAGACCGGACAGCAGCGGGAGCAGCGGGTAGAGCGAGGCCATGACGGGCGTCCTCTCGGGACTCTCAGAGATCGGTGGGGGATACGGGTGTCCCGAGGAAGCCGCGGACCATCCCGGTCAAGGTGGCGTGGATCTCCTCCACCGGGCGGTCCGGTTGCAGGGTCCGCCAGTCGAGGGCCACCGTCACCACCATGCCGAACAGCGCCGATCCCGCAAGCCCCGTGTCCAGGTCCGGACGGATCCGGCCGTCGGCGGCCAGCGCGTCCAGACGCGCGGTGACGACACCGATCGCCTCCGTGCGCAACTGCCGGACCGTGGTGTGCCAGCTCCGGTTGGTGCGCCAGGCCTCGGCCATGAGCAGCCGGGCCAGCGCCTCGTGGGCGCCGATGAACTCCACCCCGGCCCGCAGGACCGCGGTCAGCGCCTCGGCGGGGTCGGCGCCGGGGTCGGGGGCCGCCTCCTTGAGCGTGTCGGCCAGCCGGGTGATGCCCCATTCCATCAGCGCCGTGTACAGCTCGCTCTTGCCGCCGAAGTTGTAGTAGACGGTGCCCTTGGCCACACCGGCGCGCTCGGCGATCTCGTCGACGGTGGTGGCGCCGTACCCCTGCTCGGAGATCAGGGTCACGGCGGCCTCGAACAGCCGCCTGCGGGTGGCTTCGCGGCGGCCGCTCACGGGGCGTCGGTCGGGGGTGCTCACACTCATCCGGTCCATTCTGCCCCCGATCGGCGCCGGAACTCCTCCGGCGCCGATCCGGGCGTCGATCCCTCGTGCACGGTCAGAGCTTGAGGGAGGGGTACAGGGCGCCCATCGTCCACATCCGCTTGCGTTCGACGGTCAGCCAGGTCAGCAGCAGGGGCACGACCAGCCACAGGGCCATCACCCCGAAGGCCTGGGCGACCAGGTCCATGTCGCCGCCGCCCAGCAGGTGCCGCATGGCGGTCACGCCCCAGTGCAGCGGCAGGTAGGGGCCGATCGCCTGGAAGAACCCCGGGCTGGTCTCGATCGGGTACGTGCCGCCCGCCGAGGTCAGCTGGAGCACCAGCAGCGCCAGCGCCACCACCCGCCCGGCCGCGCCGAACCGGACGTTCAGGTACTGGACCGTGGCGGCGAACGCCGCGGCGGTCAGCAGCAGGAACCCGATGAGCACCGGCCAGTTGCGGGCCTGGAGGCCCAGCAGCAGGTGCAGCGCCGCCATCATGACGGCCACCTGCCCGAACCCGAGCAGCATCGGGACCGTCCGCCCGGCCAGCGCCACCCGCCACGAGGGCGCGGAGGAGGCCAGGGCGCGCGTGGACAGCGCGGGCAGCACCATGAACACCACCATCGCGCCCACCCACAGGGACAGGGGGACGAAGAACGGCGCGAACCCGGTGCCGTAGTCGGGCGCCTCGTTGTCGATCTCGCTGCTCAGCCGGACCGGGGAGCTCATCATGTCGCCCGCGTTCTCGCGGCCGCTGTCGCTGTAGGTGGGGATCTGCCCGACACCCTCCTCCAGCCCCCCGGCGAGCTCGTCGGAGCCCTCGGACAGCTCGCCCAGCCCCTCGTGGAGTTCGCCGGAGCCGTCGCTGAGCAGCCCCAGGCCCGTGTCGAGCTCGCCGGAGGCGGTGGACGCCTCCTTCAGGCCGTCGCGCAGCCTCCCGGCGCCCTCGGACAGCTCCTCCAGCCCCTCGGCCAGCTCGTCGAGCCTCTCGCGGGCGTCCTCGGCGTCCTCGATGTACCCGGGCAGGTCCTCGGCCAGCTCGGCGGCCTTGGCGCTCAGGTCGGCGGCCTCGTCGGCGGCGGAGACGATGTCCTCGCGGTTGTCCTCGACGAACGTCGCCGTGGACAGCGCCACGTCCATCCCCTCCTGGAGGTCGCACAGCAGCAGGTACAGGTCGGGCTGCTCGGTCTCCAGCCCAGGGTCGTCCCGCAGGTAGGCGTCCAGCCGCCCGTCCAGCGCCTCCAGGCCCGCGGTGTCGATCTCCTCGGGGAGCTCGTGCAGCAGGTCGGCCAGGCCGCCGGAGAGGTCGGCGACCAGCTCGGCCCGCTCCTGGATGTCGGGGGCGTCCTCCTCCAGCCGGGGCAGCCACTCGTCGGCGAGCTCGTCGATCTTCTCGACCTGCGCGGACACCTCGGTGGAGGCGGTCGACGCGCCGGTGGCCAGGGTGCGCGAGCCCGAGTACAGCTCGCCCAGACCGGTGTCCAGCTCGCCCATGCCCTCGTGGGCGGTGCCCAGGTTCGTCGACAGCTCGCCGGACCCGTCGTAGGCGTCGCCCGCGCCCTCCGACAGCAGCCCGGCGCCCTCGGCGGCCTCCTCGGTCTTGCCGTGGATCTCGTTGAAGCCCAGGAAGATCTGGTCGAGGTAGCCCTTGATCGCGGTCTGCTCGGCGGCGTTGCGGACCTCCTTGAAGGCCGAGCCCGCCAGCTGGCGCACGATGAAGCTGTTGGAGTCGTTGTAGTGGGCGATCAGCATCGCCTGCACCGGCGCCTCGCGGTCGCGGGAGGGCGAGGTGAGGTCGGCGCTGAAGCTGGCGGGGATGGTCAGGGACACGTAGTAGTCGCCGTCGGCGACCCCGCGGGCGGCCTCCTGCGCGTCGACGAGCCGCCAGTCGAGGTCGCCGCGCTCCACGAGGGTGTCGGCCAGTTCCTCGCCCGCGTTGACCTCCTCGCCGTCCACCTCGACGGGCCGGTCCTCGTTGACCAGGGCGACGGGCAGGTGCTCCATCCGGCCGAAGGGGTCCCAGAAGGACCACAGGTACATGCCGGAGTAGAGCAGGGGGATGAGCAGCAGGGCGGCCAGGGCCGCGGTGGGCAGGGGAGAGCGGAGGAAGGACCGCACGGTGAGCAGTCCCAGGCGGGGGACCGCGAAGGGGCGGAAGCGGGGGCGGGTGGTCTCATCGGTCACGGCGGTCGTCCCCGTCCTCTCCCTCGGCGGCGTTGGTGGCGTTGGTGGCGTTGGTGGCGTTGGTGGTGGGGGCGGCGGGGGTGGCGGCGCGGTCGCCGAACAGCTCGGAGAGGCGGACCTCCCCGGCCCCGTCCGTGTCCTCGGGGTCCTCGGCGTCCGCGGGGTCCCCGCCCTGGTCGATGGGGAGCGGGCCCTGGGTGTCGGTGTCGGCGACCTCGGCCAGGGCGTCGGCGTCGGCGCAGGTGGCGATCACGGTCAGCCCGGCGTCGGTCAGCCGCTTGAGGCTGCGCCACATCAGCGCCTGGTGCTCGTCGGACAGCCCGCCGTCGACGTCGTCCACGGCCAGCAGCCGGGGTTCGGCCATCAGGGCCAGTGCCACGCCCAGGCGGCGGCGCTCCAGCGCGTCCAGCTCCTTGACCAGGGTGCGCCGGTCCAGCTCGCCCAGGTCGGCGGCCTCCATCGCGAAGTCGGCCAGCCCCCGGGCGGCGGGCCGGAACCGCAGCAGCGCCGCCTCGGACAGGTGCTCGCTCACCCGCAGCCGCTCGTCCAGGGCGTTGACCTCGGTCATCAGGCCCAGCGAGCTGATCCGGCGCACCCGGCGCGCCCGCCTGGGCAGTTCGTGGCCGTCCACGTACACGGTCCCCGAGGTGGGCCGCATGCGCCCGGTGAGGGTCAGCAGCAGGGCGCTGCGGCCGCCGCCGGAATCGGCCTGGAACACGGTGAGGGTGCCCGGACGCGCGGTGAAGTCCACGCCCGTGTACACGGGGCCCTCGCGGGTGACGAGCGCGACGTCCTCCGCCACGACCCTGGCCCCGGTGGCCAGACGCATTCTCTGCCTCCTTTTTGAACTGACCAGTCAGTGCAAAACCAGCGGATCCACCGTACCGGCCCGGCCGGCCGATTCGAGCATCCGCCGCCGTGACCCCGGGCACAACGCGACGCACGCCGCGGTGGCGGGGAACGCGCGAGGATTTGACGAGCGGGTTGCCCGCGTCCGGGACGGGGCGTGTGAGGTCGGCCGGGGAAGGGGTTGAATGAGCGGGGGCCCGCGGCCGGCGGGCCGAGGTGAGGGAGGCGTCGGGTGTCGGACATCGCCGAACGGGTCGGCCGGATCCTGGACGATCCGGGGAACTGGCCGAGCGACCCCGGGGAGGCCGTGGCGCTCCAGCGCCGCATGGCCGGCCTGGTGCGCGAGGAACCGCTCGACGCGGCGGCGGTGCGCACGGTCGCCGGGCTCGACGTCAGCTACGCCAAGGACGACTCGGCGCTGTCGGCGGCCGCCGTGGTCCTGGACGTCGCCACCCTGGAGGTCGTGGAGTCGGTCGCCATCGCCTCGGAGGTGTCCTTCCCCTACATCTCCGGGCTCTTCTCCTTCCGGGAGCTGCCGCCCGTGCTGGCGGCCCTCGGGCGGTTGGAGACCACGCCCGACGTGTACCTGAGCGACGGGTTCGGGCTGGCCCACCCGCGCCGCTTCGGGGTCGCCTCCCACCTGGGGGTGCTGCTCGACCTGCCGGTCGTCGGCTCGGCCAAGTCGGTGCTCTACGGCAGGCACTCCGTCCCGGGGCGGGAGCGCGGATCGTGGACCCCCATGGTCGCCGGGCGCTCGGAGGTCGTCCCCGACTCCGCCGCCCTGGCCGCCGACGGCGCCGAGGTGATCGGCCGGGTCCTGCGCACCCGCACCGGGGTCCAGCCCGTTTACGTCTCCGTCGGCCACCGGGTGGACCTGGACGGCGCCGCCGACCTGGTGCTGCGCCTGTCACCGCGCTACCGGGTGCCCGAACCGGTCCGCCACGCCGACCGGCTGTGCGGCGAGCACCGCAAACAGGTCCTGGCCGCCCGGACTGCGGAACGGGCCGGCGCCCGGGCCGACGACCGGGACTGAGGGCACGGAGAAGGGGAGGCGCCGCGGCGCCTCCCCCGGGACTCCGTCGGTTCACCCGCGGGCGCGGATCACCAGCTGGTGGGCACCGGGCGGCCCTCGGCGTAGCCCGCCGAGCTCTGCACGCCCACCACGGCCCGCTCGTGGAACTCCGCCAGCGAGCTCGCGCCCGCGTACGTCATGGAGCTGCGCACACCCGCGATGATCTGGTCGATCAGGTCCTCCACGCCGGGGCGCTCGGGGTCCAGGTACATGCGGCCGGTGGAGATGCCCTCCTCGAACAGCGCCTTGCGGGCCCGGTCGAACGGCGAGTCGTCGGCGGTGCGCAGCTTGACCGCGCGCGCCGACGCCATGCCGAAGCTCTCCTTGTACTGGCGGCCCTCGGCGTCGCGCATGACGTCGCCCGGCGACTCGTAGGTGCCCGCGAACCAGGAACCGATCATCACGTTGGACGCGCCCGCGGCCAGCGCCAGGGCCACGTCGCGCGGGTGGCGCACCCCGCCGTCCGCCCACACGTGCTTGCCCAGCTCGCGCGCGGCCGCCGCGCACTCCAGCACCGCGGAGAACTGGGGGCGGCCCACCGCGGTCATCATGCGGGTGGTGCACATCGCGCCCGGGCCCACGCCGACCTTGACGATGTCGGCGCCCGCCTCGATGAGGTCGCGGGTGCCCTGCGCGGTGACGATATTGCCCGCGGCGATCGGCACCGACGGGGACAGCCCCCGCACCTTGGCGATCGCGGCGATCATCTTCTCCTGGTGGCCGTGCGCGGTGTCGATCACCAGCGTGTCCACCCCGGCGGCCAGCAGCTCGGCCGCCTTGCCCGCCACGTCGCCGTTGATGCCGACGGCCGCGGCCACCCGCAGGCGGCCCTCGCCGTCCACGGCCGGCCTGTACAGGGTGGAGCGCAGCGCCCCGGTGCGGGTCAGCACGCCCACCAGGGCGCCCCCGCCGTCCACCACCGGCGCCACCCGGTGCCGGGAGTCGTGCAGGATCGCGAACGCCGCCTCGGGGTCGGTGTCCGCCGGGATGGTCACCAGCTCCGTGGACATGACGTCGCGCAGCTGGGAGAACCGGTCGACGCCCGCGCAGTCGGCGTCGGTGACCACACCGACCGGGCGGCGGGCCTCGTCGACGACGATCACCGCGTTGTGCGCCCGCTTGGGCAGCAGGTTGAGGGCCTCGCCCACGGTGCTGCCCGGGTTCAGGGTGATCGCGGTGTCGTGGACCAGGTGCCGCCGCTTGGTCCAGGCGATGACGTCGGAGACCACCTCGATGGGGATGTCCTGCGGGATGACCGTGATACCGCCGCGCCGGGCGACGGTCTCGGCCATCCGGCGGCCCGCCACCGCCGTCAT